>NZ_JAPPVG010000011.1:0-108036 GCF_028680365.1 Pseudomonas sp. MIL19
CTTTTGATCGATTTGCCGCTTTCAAAATCGGCGGAGGCTGAAGTTAGCCAGAAATACATGACTACTTCAGACCATCCCTAGCCGCCTTGTTTATCGGTGAAGTCATGGGCAAAACCCCATGCGTGCTGTGCTGGTTCCAGCGCATCTTCATGTTTCCTTTGGGGGTAATGCTGACGGTCGCCTGTTATCGCGCGGACTTCGCCGTTTGGCTTTACGCCTTGCCCCTGGCCGTTATCGGTTGGGCAATCGCCCTGTATCACTCCCTGCTGTTCATGGGCATACTTCCAGAAAACCTCAAGCCGTGTAGCGCCGGAACCTCCTGTTCCGGGGCCGATATGCTGATCTTTGGTAGCGTGCCGCTGCCGCTGCTTTCCCTGGCGGCTTTCACCGCCATCGTCTTGCTTCTTGCCCTGATTCGCCGGAGAACCCTTGTATGAATAGACGTGCCATCGTACTGACCATCAGCGCTGTAACCATTGCCGGCTTTATCGCTGCGGCAGTGCTCTATCAGCGTTTTTCAGCACCTCAGGAGACTCAAGCAGTCACCCAGGCGAGCAGTTCGTTGGTACGTTTCCACTCGCCAACCCTTGGGCCAATCAAGGCGCCGGTCACCATCGTCGAGTTCTTCGACCCATCGTGCGAAAGCTGCCGGGCGTTCTTCCCCTACGTAAAGCAAATCATGGCGCAGTACCCACAGGACGTGCGTCTGGTCGTGCGCTATGTGTTGTTCCACAAAGGTTCAGAAGAGGCCGTGCGCCTGCTGGAGACGGCGCGAATGCAGGGGCTTTACGAGCCTGTGCTAGCAGCCGTGCTGGAGGCCCAGCCGCTGTGGCATGACGACGCGAAAGCGCAGAAGGCCTGGGAAGCCGCAGCAGCAGTTGGCCTGGATGTCGAGAAGGCCCGCGCCACGATGAACTCGCCGGCTATCGACGACATCCTGGCTAAAGACGCAGCGGACGTTAAGAAAGTGGGGATTCAAGGCACGCCAACTTTCTTCGTCAACGGCACGCTGCTGACGAAGTTCGGCCCGGAGCCGCTGCTAGAACTAGTGCAGAGCGAACTGCAAAAAGTACGCTAAACATAGCGACTGGCGCAAACGCTGTGGCTGCGTTATCGAGCACTTTTATGCGAACACTGGAAAACAGGATACCTCCGCCGATTGTGGCCAGTATTTTCGGGTTACTTATGTGGTTGGCAGCCTGCTATGTGCCAGGTCTCGCCTCGAAAACCTCTGGCCTGATCATCAAGGGCGGCCAGGAGGAGTTATCGAGGTTGGCGGTAAACGAGTACCGTTGTATGTCCGCGGCAAGGGCGGCGGGAATTGCGGTGCCGGAACTCTATCTCTCCGCCAACGCCAAGTAGTTAGTTATGCGCCGCATCGACCGAGATGAGAAGCTCAACCCCATCGGTTTCGAGGACAGGGTGGCATTGAGGGGCTGGCCGCGGAGCAAAAGTACAGCAAGAGCTATTTGGCCTTAAATGCCAGTACAAAGCCAGATGATGGCACCCGACTTGGCTAGTGCCCCTTTGATGGCAGCTTGACCACCGAGCCGCCTTTGGCAGGCTTACGAAACACTGGGCTCTCATCTAAGAATTCCGCAGGATCGATATTCTTACGGCGAGCAATCATAGAGGCGTATATGAGTCTTTCGCGCTCCCTATTTAATTGCTTCGTCAACTCCTGGACCTGTGCCTTGAGCACCTCGATCTGGTGATCTCGATCACGATCTCTGGCCGCTTTCAGTGAAACCTCTTGATCGAACTGTTTCTCACCACGAGCATAACTTTTGACAACTTCCTTAATACGTTGAAACTCTTTTTCAAATTCCTTGTTTCGCCAAAGGGTCGGCTTAGATACACCAGACTTATCGGTAATATACTTCCACCCAAAGTTTGAAGGATCTATCAGCTGTCTTTCAAATTGTTGCAATACCGAAAAAGCTTTACCCCATTGCTCAGTAGACGTAGTCACAATCAAGCTACTCCACATTGGAATACACAGTCGCTTGGAACAGAGCCATTGGTCCTAAATGGCTGATAGTCCTTACTCTTTTCAACTTGAATTTCGTTAAGCACCACCTCAGAATTATCTAAAATATAAGAAGCATTTCTAAAAATCGCCATTTGATGTTCGATATGCATTTCAACAGACTCTACCGGGATACCGGGTCTATTCAAGGCTTCAAAAAGCCGCGCCAACTCAATTTCTGATCTATTACGCTCTGACTCGACTTGCTTTATTTGAACTGGATCTAAAAGATCTACAACGAACTCTCTACAGCCTTTTCCTGAATTGCCGGTCAGACACTTCAGATGAAATTCGCAGGGCTTCAAATTAATATCACGAAAACAATGCCCAAGCGGACCGTAATGTACGGTTTGCAGCATATCAGTCAAAAAGGTCTGCACATTCTGGGTCGGAATATCATTGTCAGTCCAAGCCTTGACCTTATTCGCCAGATCACCAATAAAGCGGGACTGCTCAGAGAGCATAAGCTCACCGACTTTCTCAGCACGTTCTTTAGCAGTCTGATGATCGTAATGATCACCTTGACTATCAGATCTTCCCATCCACTTATTCACAATACTTGCAGCCAAGCCCGCCCGAAAAAGTGAATTAGTTTGCCAATGTCGTCCCTTGTGGGTCTGAAACGTACTTACAATCTCTTCATTGGCTACAACACCGTAACGGACAAACGCTGACTGCCCCTGCTTAGCTGGTTTTATCGCATATAGAACAGAAAAATAGCCAAGGATAGATGGAATGTGTTCGTTATACACACCGCCAAGATTGCTTGGGACAACAAATAAATAATCAGAGACTTTTTGATTTATCCCAAATGTAGCCGAACCAATCTCTACTCCATCCGCTAGAAGTTCCTCTTTAATTCCCTGGATTAGTTCTGACTTAACTTTTGTATTAACTGATACAAAAGCATCTACAACGGCACTTTTAATGCTGGCCTGTTCAACCAAGAACCCAGATACGGCAGAATGCTTAACTCTATTGCTTTTCGCGACTGGCCTATAAAAATTGATTCGTTCTTCCGAGACTCTAAGAAACGAGTAGAACCCAGCCGCATTTGCATTAGCAATGTAGGTCATGGTCTTCTGGTTGAACAGCTCTGGATAAAGTTCCTCAGCATCTAATATCGGAATGTAAGCGCGATAATCATACCCACCACTGACAATATTTCTTATTGCGGCAACTGCATCGTCACGACTAAGATATACTATCCTCGCACCATAAAGACACGACTCCCCCGTCAAGACAAAGGCTTCCAAAGAAGCCAGGCTTTGCGACTGCAACCTATCTTTTAGAGCGTGTACATCCTTAGACCGACTTCCTGCAGGTGGTCGTTTATGGAGCACCTCAAAAAACTCAGAATATAAAACAATATTGCGGCGAAACTCTATCAATTGAGCAAGTCGCTGCTTAACATCAGATCCTCGTACATAATAAACGCACTTTACCTTTCCGAGTGATTTTGAAGTTATCTTAAATCCGTTTTTTTTGTAGAATTTAAGGAGTGAAGTAGAGTCGTGCGAATTCGAGGCAAATGGTAAGTACTCACGCAAATTCTTGAGCTCAACAAGTTCTTCATCCGGCAGATACTTCAGGAGGCGCAACTGTCTTTCAGACGCTGAAACATTAGACTCTATTTTCTTAGATAGACAGTTTAGGGTAGACTCAATATGCCGATCAATTGCTTCTGTTCTTCCCTGAAAGCGATAATCGAGAGTCTCGGCATAGGAACCATCTTCAATGCTCAAAGCCCTTTTTCTGTAGGGTTCGCAGATGGCATCAATTCGGAGAACCGCTTCACAGAGGGCGGCTCTCCAGATAGTAGGGACATACCTGGCGATTGGCTCCGCACCTTTTTCTGTCCATACTCGACAATATAACTCACTGTTTATTGTAACTAAGCAGTTCTTAGGTAACCGCAGAACCTCCCCGATTCTTAGGCCTAATCCATATTGAAATGCCTGAGTCAGAACCGACAACATATCCATCTGAGCACGAAAGCTGCCATCCCACTGGTCTTGCACTGCCCACTTCAACGCTATGATTGCTTTGACCAATTCTGGAAGCGGCAGTTTATCTCCAAGGGCAACACGGCCATACTTATCTTTCTCTTGAAGATCCTGCGTACCGATGAGGTCAAAATTGCTAACGGTCAAGGAAGAATTAAAGATGAATCTGATAAAATAATTTAGCGATCTACATGCACTAGCAGGTGATTTATAGCGTGTTTGAATATATTTAAACGTTGTCATGTAGGAAGATTGATCAAGCCCTCTAAGGTTAACAACACCCTGAGCAGCCATATACTTTACCGCAGCCGATAAGTCCATAACGCGACCAGCTGATACCACCTTGTGGTCCGCCCTTCTGTCCCAGAGATAACTTACCAAGAAGACCTTATTAAGTAGCATTAACTCTGCATTAGTTTCTCCGCGAGCCAGCAAATAAACATTATGCCTTCCGTTATATAACCAGGAGAGATCCTCCCACTTTGACCCATTGAAACAACTGAGTTTTGAGAATCTCTCCTCGGCTTTGCTGGCAAGGCGGTTTAGCTTAATCCGAAGCTCCTCATGCAAAATATCCTGTGCCATTATATTTTGCACTCAGACTTCCTTCACATTAATTAGAACCACGTCCTGCCCTTCAGAGTAGGCGATTGCAGCACGGCAACCAGCTATGGCCTGGTCTATAACTGAAACTACATTAGCGGTGCTGACGGTTAGCAAGCGATCTTTTCGCTCTACCAAACCCTCCAAAGCACTTTCATGTGCTACAACATCTTTATTAGGACAAAATCTGTCACACGAATAGCAAGATACCGCCGGCTCCTCGAAGCATATAGATTGAGACGCACACTTTCCTATGACATTGAAATTTCTTGGTTCACATACGTGACTATATATATTATTTACAAGGTCACCTTCTCTCATCCAAGCAGCTGTGAATTGCTTCTGTTCAATGCGACTCAACGTAGCATTTTCTAGAATCTCCCACATTTCATGAGTGAATCTGAAGTAGTGTTTAATGCTATTCGTATCATTGTGATCGAGTAAATCGGCAAGCTCTTCTGGCGAACAACCGGACATTACTGCTTGCGTGCCAACCGTGTAACGAAATCTATATGCACACAAACTGAATTTCTTTCCGGTACGAGGGGAAAATGGCAGCCTATGTTCATTTCCCCAAAGGATATAATTAATTTTGCCACTCGACTTTTGGTAGAGTATGGCCCGCTTTGACTCATCTGAGAAATAGTCACTTGACAACCGCTCTGCATCTTCCCAGTAGTGACTTCCTAAGGTATTTCCGTCTCGTTCTAAATTTATCGATTTTGAGTTAATAAAAAGTGGTAGCTCTGCAGGATCAATACCATCGGGATTTTTTGCAGAATCTATGTAAGACTGAATAAGACTTGCAGTTCTTTCCGTGAGTATTCGAGAGCTGAATTGAACTCGCCGATTGCGCGAATCTTGCTTCACGCGCGGCACGTTAAGATAATACAATCCGCTCCTACTATCTTTAATAAAATCTTTTCTTTTCAATAAAGAAATTTGTATTGGTCTCAACCCAAAACACAAACACAGATCTAACACCAAGCGAAATTCCAACGGAAGTGCCTGGTTATTAACCTGACCTGACAGTACGGAAACTTCCTCTCTAGTAAATGGCCCTCTGGCATCATCCATTACAAATAGAGCTAAATAGGCATTTTCTTTACCTGAATAATTTCGAAGTTTATGGAAATCCTCATACACTTCAAGTGAAAGATCTTCATAGCCGCAAAGCAATAGAAACTTCAAAAATTCCTTACAAGCAGAGATATATGCTGCCTTTTCTTTATTTTCAAGCACAGAAAGACTTTCCAAGAAGTCATTGATATGAACTCCTTTGGACATCTCACGGGCAAACAAATCAAGAAATTTATATTTAATTCTAACAGTTGAAGCGTGATATCTCTCCAAGATATATCTTAGATAACTCCTCGCAATCTCTCTTAACTCAAAATCCAACAGATTAAGATAATGTGATGTAAGATAAACAAACTCACCCGTATCATCCGGCAATTTTATTGCAGATCGAAAGCCACCATACTCATCAAATAATTCGATGTCATAGCCCAATCGACTTTTTACAAAAGTGCCTCCCGGCAAAAAATCTGAAAGTTCATCGTTGCCGGACAACACCCTCTGACTCTGGAGTTCTTTCATTTAATCAACCAGTTGTGGCTTAAGGGCTTCTTGCTGGAGTAGGGCTTGTAACTCGGCTACTTTGGCTTGTATCGATCCTTTAGCATAATGCTCAGGCATATTACTATTCTTAGCCCAACCGCCTGCCGCTTCCTGAATAGGTGCTTTCAAAATCTTACGACTTAAACCACTTTCACCCTTAAACTTTCTATCCAGTGCCTGATTCAAAAGATCATGAAACGTATTGCGAAGGCGATGGGGGCTGAGAAGACCCACAAACTCTGGATATTGTTTTATAAGTTCATTCAGGATTGAATTAGGAGTCTGCACTGAAAGAGGACGCCCATCCCGGTAAGACAGGAAGACATAGCTTGTTGACTGCCAGCCGATGAATTCTTTTCTGACATTCACAATGTAGTGTTCAACTAATGCGGCCAGTTGATCATGCAACACCACCTGCCGACCGAGTGTTTTAACTGAGGGGGACTCAGCGCGAGGATAATCAATCACATCTTTGTTCTTGACGATGTCGTAATACTTTCGCATTCCTGTAAGCTGGAAATTATTCAGCTTCAACAGTAACGTCTCACCTTTACGATTTCCGCCCAACATCAATAGAAGCAGGAGAATATAATTTCTCCATCGCACCTTATAAATCTTCCAAGGATTTAAATTATTGCTCTCATCAGGGTCAATAATAGCAATGAACTTAGCCTGAAGTGCAGGAGTAAGGCCGATCCTGTCTTTTTTATCGCCCCTGTAAGGAGCTTTCATATACAACTTGAAGCCGGCAGTCATCCTCTCATACGAACGCTTAGCAATTTTAAGTTGCTCCAAGTTTCGAGCGCACCGCCCCTCATAGAACAGCCATAGGTAATCTATAAATTTTTTAGCGCCTCGCATGCGGGCACCATACCAATTCGGATTAACCTGCTCGCCGCTCTGTTGAGCAAAGCCGCAATACGATGAGAAAGATTCAATTTCACCGATAGTAAGCGGATTAAGATTTGCGATGCGCTCGATCAAATCTACTTTTTGAATTTCACAGAACCGATATAGGATCAGAATTGAACTCTGATCAACTCGTATGGTATTTGGCTTCGAGCCATTGTCGAATCGTTGCAAAGCATACGCGCCGGCAAATATATCAACCTGGCTACTTTCAGTTACTAACTTTAGTTTTATACCGCCCAATTTATCGAAGACGACGGTAGTGAGCGAAAAGACTGAATTCTTCAAATGAAACACCGCGCTTTTTTCACGAGCACGGAAGCCTATAGACAGGCTAAATGGGCGTCAATAATGAAACGCTACTGCTTCAATGCGGTCACTTTTTCTTTTAAATACTTAATGAAACACTGTTTCGATATTTTCACTTACCCCAGATAGTGCAAAGCCCCGATTCTCGGGGCTTTGCAGAACTTATCCACAGAAAATGAAACACTCTCTGTTTAATTTACAGCATCTTTCAGGGACTTACCCGGTTTGAAAGCGACGGTGTTGCTGGCCTTGATTTGGACCGGTTCACCCGTTTGAGGGTTTTTACCGGTGCGAGCACCGCGGTGGCGTTGCACGAATGTACCGAAGCCCACCAGAGTAACGCTGTCCTTACGGTTCAGGGCGTTGGTGATTTCTTCGAGTACCGCGTTAAGTACACGGTTTGCCTGATCTTTAGTCAGATCCGCCTTATCGGCGATGGCGGCGGCGAGTTCCGGTTTACGCATAAATGCCTCTTTACGGTTTTTTGTTGTTGTGTCCGGGCTGCTCTGCGCGAGCAGATACCAAGGCGCCGCAACAGCTCTAGGCTGCGGCAGACTGAGGGAGAATGGCATGGCATTGGGCCCTGCGCCAGTCTTGTCAGACAGTTAAGCCGCGCAACTTTATGGCATACCCGACAGAACAGCCGCCGTTTATGCCAATAGCGCCGGCAGGCGCTTATTCAAGGCCAATTTGTCCTGAACGGCCGCACCGGTGAGCGCGTAACCCAGCAGTGCGCCGCTGCTGTCATGGCACAGCGCTTTGATGTCCGCGCCACTGCCTTCAACGCTCCACTCGCCTTGCAGGCCGTGCGGTGGCGGCGACACGACCAATGGGCAAACCGGGGTTTTAACCGTTACCGGCATAGGGCCATAGCTCACTGCGCTGGGGTTACCGGCCAAGGTTTGGGCCAACGCACGGGCGCTGACCATCAGCGGCATGACGTAGAGCAGGTTGATCCCATCCACCTCGGCGCAGTCGCCCAAGGCATAGATATTGGCGTGGGAGGTGCGCAATTGGCGATCGACTACCACGCCGCGATTGGTTGCCAGCCCGGCAGCTGCCGCCAGGTTGATGCGTGGTCGTAAGCCCACCGCCGACAACACCAGATCACAGTTGATCAGCGTGCCATCGGACAGCTGCGCTGCCAGCCCATCGCCCTGGTGATTCAGGCTGGCCAGCACGGGGCCAAGGTGAAAGCGCGCGCCCAATCCCTCCAACCCGGCTTGCACGGCGGCGGCAGCAGCCGGATGCAGCAAACCGGGCATGACCTGCTCGCAGGGCGCCACCAGCTCAACCTGATAGCCGCCTAGGATCAGGTCATTGGCAAACTCGCAGCCGATCAGCCCGGCACCCAGCAGCAGCACCCGTTGCTTGCCGGCCGCAGCCGTGCGAAAGCGCGCGTAATCTTCCAAGTCATTGATCGAGAAGATCGAGTCATCAGCATCACCGGGCACCGGCACGCGAATCACCTCGGCGCCCAAGGCCAGCACCAGGTCGCGGTACGGTACGGCCTCTTCACCAATCCACAGCTGCTGGTGGCCGGGGTCGATCCCGCTGATGCGGGTGTGGGTGCGCACTTCCGCCTTGAGCTGCTCGGCCATGGCGCCCGGCTCAGCCATGCTCAGGCCATCGGCGTCCTTGTTTTTGGCAAAGCCGGTGGACAGCATCGGTTTGGAATACGAGCGGCCATCATCGGCAGTGATCAGCAGCAGCGGGGTTTCGCTGTCCAGCTTGCGAAATTCACGGGCCAGGTTGTAGCCGGCCAGGCCGGTACCGACGATGACGACAGGTGCGCTCATGTTGCATTCCTCACACGGGCCGGCGCAGGGCGGCGGCCATAATTGATTTTCGGACGTGCCGATCAAACTCTGCTCATGATCTGGCGAGCGAGAGTCCTGCAAGTTCGTTGTTAAGGCCGCGGGCTGACGCGCCGCGGATCATGCACGGGCTATCAGGCGATTTCGATCATCTCGAAATCCTGCTTGCCGACGCCGCAATCGGGGCACAGCCAATCGGCGGGAATATCTTCCCAGGCGGTGCCAGGGGCGATGCCTTCTGCGGGTAAACCGAGGGCTTCGTCATAGATAAAACCGCACACCACACACTGCCACTTACGCATAACCACCTCGCCGCTCATCCAGCTCGTTCGGGGTAATCAGTATGGGCACTCACTAAACAAAACGGCGACCCTTAGGTCGCCGACGCGCAGCCTTAACTTAGAACCTGCTTCAGATTTCGCGAACCCGCGCGAGGCCATTCCTAACGCTGCAGCGCCGACGCGCATCAGATCGGAGAGGGCTCTTAGCCGATTTCGATCATTTCAAAATCCAGCTTACCGACGCCGCAGTCAGGGCACAGCCAGTCTTCGGGGACATCCTGCCACAACGTACCGGCGGCGATGCCGTCATCCGGCCAACCCTGGCTCTCGTCGTAAATCAGTCCACAGACCACACATTGCCACTTCTTCATAACTACCTCAGGAGATCACACGGCTATCGCGCTGCGGAAACTACCGTATATACGCAGGTGCGCCAAGCCGCAGGACGAGAAAGGCCGCCTCGTGGGCGGCCAATCAAAATAAGCGTCTGCCCGCCACATGACGGGCAGAACATGGGGTATTAACCCGCCGCGTGCATCAGCGGATCACCAATCCCCATGCCGTACATGGCAATCATGGTGATGCTACCAGCCGCTACGAGGTAGTAGAGGGTCGGCAGAATGGTTTTGCGCAGGGTGATCCCTTCGCGACCCAGCAGACCCACAGTGGCCGAAGCCGCTACCACGTTGTGAATGGCAATCATGTTACCTGCCGCCGCACCCACCGACTGCGCGGCCACCATCATCGCGCCCGAAACCCCAAGCAAGCCTGCCGCGTTGAACTGGAACTGCGACAGCATCAGGTTGGACACGGTGTTGGAGCCGGCGATAAAGGCACCCAAGGCACCCACAGCCGGCGCGAAGAACGGATAAACCCCGCCCACGCTGTCTGCCACCAGCTGCGCCATAGCCACTGGCATGGACACCAGGTCCGCACCGTTGACGCCGGAGTTGATCAGAATCCGCACCATCGGAATGGTGAAGATCAGCACGAAGCCCGCGCCCAGCAAGGTACGGCTCGACTCATTGATCGCAGCACCCAGCTCGGACAGACGCATGCGGTGCAGCAGTGCGGTCACCAGCACCACCATGCACAGGATGCCGCCCGGCAGGTACAACGGCTCAAGTTTGCCGGAAATACCCGTCTCACCGAGGATGTCGATCCAGCCGATGCTGACCGACAGCAGGGCCGCCTTCAGCTCAGGGAAGACCCGCGACGCCACCAGGAAGATCGCCAGCAGCACGTAAGGTGCCCAGGCCATGCGCACGGAGATCGGCGTTTTACCGGCGATGTCTTCGAGCTTCATCTCGATCTTGCCCATCCACTCGGCTGGCCACTCGCTGGCCGGCGCAAAGTCCCAGGCGGTCTTAGGCAGCAGGAAGCCTGCCTTGGCGGCAGGGATGACAATCGCCAGGCCGACCATCGCACCGATCATCGACGGGAATTCCGGACCGAGGAAGACGCCGGCGGCGATGTAAGGAATGACGAAAGCCAAGCCAGTGAAAATGGCAAACGGGGCCATTTCCAAGCCTTCTTTCCACGACTGATTCTTGCCGAAGAAGCGCGTCATGATCGACAGCATGATCAGTGGCATAAAGATGCCGATCAAACCGTGAGTAATCGCCACGCGCGAGAAGATCAGGTGGAAGAACACCTCCCAGCTACTGCCCACTGTGGCCAGTTGCGCACTCATACCGGCCTGATCCAGACCGCCGGCAACGCCGACCAGGATCGGTGTACCCACCGCGCCGAAAGACACCGGCGTGGATTGCACCATCATGCCCAGTACCACTGCCGCCAGCGCTGGGAACCCCAAGGCCACCAACAGTGGCGCCGCAACGGCAGCCGGCGTACCAAAGCCCGAGGCGCCCTCGATAAAGCAGCCGAACAACCAGGCCACGATCAGCGCCTGGACCCGACGGTCCGGGGTGATGGTAGCGAAGCCACGACGGATGGCGGCAATGCCACCGGAATGTTTAAGGGTGTTGAGCAACAGGATCGCGCCGAAGATGATCCAGAGGATCGCGGCGGTGAGAATCAGGCCTTGCAGGCTGGACGCCAGCACCCGATTGAAGGACATATCCCAGGCCGTCAGGCCAATGATTGCGGTGAGCAGAAAGACCACCGGCATGGCGTACTTGGCTGGCCAGCGAAAGCCGATCAGCAGCACACCCGCCAGCACCAAAGGCACAAAGGCCAGTATCGACAGCAGTGTTTGACTCATGTGTTGGTTCCTATTTTTTATTGTGAACCAGAATATCCCGGGAAGACCCGGCGCCACGCACGTAGACCTGCCGAGTTGGTCGAGCAACACTCAGCCAACCCTAAGCAGCCCCCCTGATGCCGGTACGCAGTAACTCGTACCTGCATCAATGCTCAATCGCCCCGGCAGGTTGAGCCTGACGGGGCGGTTTATTAATCGAGTCTAGCCAGCCCTCTTATTGCTTGAAACGCAGACGCCACGCATGCAGCAGTGGTTCGGTGTAGCCACTCGGCTGCTCACGCCCTTTGAATACCAAATCACTGGCGGCCTGGAAGGCTGCAGACTGAGCATAGTTGGTTGCCATCGGCCGGTAAGCCGCATCGCCGCTATTCTGCTGATCGACCACCTTGGCCATCCGCGCCAGACTCTCACGCACCTGAGCCTCGTCGATAACCCCATGGTGCAACCAGTTGGCAATGTGCTGGCTGGAGATGCGCAGCGTCGCACGGTCTTCCATCAGGCCCACGTTGTGAATATCCGGCACTTTGGAGCAACCCACGCCCTGCTCCACCCAACGCACCACATAACCGAGGATGCCCTGGCAGTTGTTGTCCAGCTCTTCCTGAATCTCGCTGGCGCTCCAGTTACGCTCGGCGGCCACCGGCACGCTGAGTAGATCATTCAGCAGGCTGTCACGCTGGCTGTTGAGGTCGATGGCTTCCAGTTCACGCTGCACCGCTTGTACATCCACCTGGTGGTAGTGCATGGCATGCAGGGTGGCGGCTGTCGGCGACGGTACCCAGGCGGTGTTGGCACCGGCTTTGGGGTGGCCGATCTTCTGCTCCAGCATGGCGGCCATTAGGTCCGGCATGGCCCACATGCCCTTACCGATCTGTGCACGGCCACGCAGGCCGCAGCTCAAACCCACCAGCACGTTGTTGCGCTCATAGGCCTGAATCCAGGCGCTGTTTTTCATGTCGCCCTTGCGCAACATGGCGCCCGCTTCCATCGCGGTGTGCATCTCGTCACCGGTACGGTCGAGGAAGCCGGTGTTGATAAACGCGACCCGCGCGCTGGCAGCGCCGATGCAGGCTTTAAGGTTGATACTGGTGCGCCGCTCTTCGTCCATGATGCCCATTTTCAGGGTGTGACGCGGCAGCTGCAGCAGGTCTTCAATACGCCCGAACAGCTGATCGGCAAAGGCCACTTCGGCCGGGCCGTGCATCTTCGGCTTAACGATGTAGACGCTGCCGGTACGCGAGTTGCCCTTACGCTGCAGGTCATGCAGCGCGCACAGGCTGGTCATCACGCCATCGAGAATGCCCTCGGGGATCTCGTTACCCTCGCCATCGAGAATCGCCGGGTTGCTCATCAGGTGGCCGACGTTACGCACGAACAGCAACGAACGACCGTGCAGCGTCAACTCGCCACCATCGGCGGCGGTGTAGGTGCGGTCCGGGTTGAGGCGACGGACGATGCGCTTGCCGCCCTTCTCCAATTCTTCGCTGAGGTCGCCCTTCATCAGGCCGAGCCAGTTGCGGTAAATCACCACCTTATCGTCGGCGTCGACCGCTGCCACGGAGTCTTCACAGTCGAGAATGGTCGACAGCGCCGACTCGATCAGCAGGTCTTTGACCCCTGCGGCGTCGGTGGCGCCAATCTGGCTGCTGGCATCGATCTGGATTTCCACATGCAGGCCGTTGTTCTTCAGCAACACGGCGGTCGGCGCGCTGGCCTCGCCCTGATAGCCGATAAACTTAGCAGCCTGGGCCAGGCCCGTTTGGCTACCGTCTTTCAGGCTGACGTGCAGCTGACCAGCAACCACTTGATAGCCGGTCGAGTCGACGTGCGAGCCCTTGGCCAACGGCGCAGCCTGATCGAGGAAGGCACGGGCAAAGGCAATCACCTTGTCACCACGCACCTGGTTGTAGCCTGAGCCCTTCTGCGCGCCGCCGTCTTCGCTGATCGCATCGGTGCCGTACAGGGCGTCATACAGCGAACCCCAGCGCGCGTTGGCGGCGTTCAGCGCGTAGCGGGCATTCATTACCGGCACCACCAGCTGCGGGCCGGCCTGGCTGCTGATCTCGCTGTCGACGTTGGCGGTGCTGGCTTGCACGCTGTCGGGTTGCGGCAACAGGTAGCCGATGGATTCGAGGAAGGTGCGATACGCCGGCATGTCGCTAATCGGCCCTGGATGCTCGCGGTGCCAGGTGTCCAGCTGGACTTGCAGGGCATCACGCTCGGCCAGCAGTGCACGGTTCTTCGGCGCCAGGTCATGTACCAGGGCGTCGAAACCCGCCCAGAACGCCTCGCGCTCAATACCGCTGCCCGGCAGCACTTCCTCGTCGACAAAACGTTGCAGATTGGTGGCCACTTGCAGGCGCTGGCAGTTCACGCGATCGGTCATTTTCCCACTCTCCAAAAATCAGTACAGGTGAGGCGCTAGGCGCCTGGCGGCTCACTGAGGAACCGCCTCGCGAGGCGAATCAGCTCAGTGCGGCAACGCCGGCTTTGGCCACTTGTGCATCCTGGTCAGCCTTGACCCCAGACACACCGATTGCGCCAACCACTTGGCCGTCAACAATCACCGGCACGCCGCCTTCCAGCGAGGTCACCAGTGGTGCGGACAGAAAAGCCGTGCGCCCGCCATTGACCATGTCTTCAAAGCCCTTGGTCTCACGACGACCGAGGGCGGCGCTGCGGGCTTTTTCGCTGGCAATGTAGGCACCAATCGGCGCGCAACCATCGAGGCGCTCCAGGGCCAGCGGGTGACCGCCGTCATCGACCACGCTGATGGTCACGGCCCACTGGTTCTTCTCGGCCTCGCTGCGGGCAGCAGCGAGCATGCGGCTGACTTCGGTTTGGCTCAATATAGCTTTGCTAAGCATGCTGTTCTCCAATTAATTCAGGGCTTCTTCGACGAGTTCGATCCAGTGCCGCACAGGCGTGCGACCGGCGCCGTCGAGGTGGGTTTGGCAGCCGATGTTGGCGGTGACGATCACCTCCGGCTTGCCGCTTTCCAGGGCATTTAATTTGTTGTCACGCAGCTGCTTGGACAGCTCCGGCTGGGTCAGCGAGTAGCTGCCGGCAGAACCGCAGCACAGGTGGCTGTCGGGCACGGCCGTCAAGTTGAAGCCCAGGCGCGCGAGCACGCCCTCGACCGCACCGCCGAGCTTCTGCGCATGCTGCAGCGTGCAGGGGCAATGGAAGGCCAAACGCTTGTCAGCCTGCACATTGAGCTGTTCCAGGGGCTCGGCGCTGAAGACCTCAATCAGGTCCTTGGCCAGTTCACTGACGCGCTGGGCCTTCTCGGCATAGGCCGGATCCTGCGCCAGCAGGTGCCCATAATCCTTGACGAAGGCACCGCAACCGCTGGCCGTTTGCACGATGGCCTCGGCGCCCTGCTCGATGGCAGGCCACCAGGCGTCGATGTTCTGTCGGGCACGTTGCAGCCCCTGCTCTTGGGCATTCAAGTGGTAGTCCACCGCGCCGCAGCAACCGGCTT
This sequence comes from Pseudomonas sp. MIL19, assembly GCF_028680365.1. Lineage (NCBI taxonomy): Bacteria > Pseudomonadati > Pseudomonadota > Gammaproteobacteria > Pseudomonadales > Pseudomonadaceae > Pseudomonas > Pseudomonas sp. MIL19. The sequence goes on from NZ_JAPPVG010000011.1 coordinate 15,283, forward strand.
CATTGATCGGCGTAACGCTAATGCCCAAGCGATCCAGCACCCGCGCCGTGGCGGCATTGGTGTTGGGCGCCAGGCCAGGCTGTACGCAGCCTTCGAGCATCAGCACACGGCGCTCATGGCGCGGCGCAGGGCGTGGCTTCGCGGCATTTACGATGCGCGGCAGCTTGCTCTTGAGACTCGCCGGCAACATCGGACGGAACACCTGGCCGATCTGCACCAGCCCCTTGAACAGAGCCGCGTTCGGCACCACGGCGCGCAAGCTTTCACGCAGCGCGCGCTGGGCCAACGGGCGCGGTACGGCGGCATCCACCACGGCGCGGCCGATATCCAGCAGGTTGTGGTACTGCACACCCGACGGGCAGGTGGTTTCACAGTTACGGCAGGTCAGGCAGCGGTCCAGGTGCAGCTGGGTCTTGGCGGTAACTTCGTTGCCTTCCAGCACTTGCTTGATCAAGTAGATGCGCCCGCGCGGGCCGTCCAGCTCATCACCAAGCAATTGGTAAGTCGGGCAGGTGGCGTTGCAGAAACCACAATGCACGCAGCTGCGCAGGATGCGTTCGGCTTCCTCGGCGCGCGGCAGACTTTTGGCGTGTTCACTCAGATTAGTCTGCACGGCTATACCTCGGCATACATGCGGCCAGGATTGAAAATGCCCTGGGGGTCGAGCTGGGTTTTCAGCTGGCGGTGGTAGCGCAGCAACGGCGCGGCCAGCGGCTGGAAGGGGCTGTCGCAGTGACCGGCGGTAAAGCAGGTGGCATGGCCACCGACTGCGGCGACGGTCTGGCGGATCAGCGCCGCATCAGCATCGGATTTCAGCCAGCGCTGTGCGCCGCCCCAATCGATCAACTGCTCGCCAGGCAACGTCAGCACGCCAGTGCTGCTCGGCACCGACAACCGCCACAGCGGCCGTGGATCGGCGAAGAAGCTCAAACGCTGCTCGCGCAGGCCGGCCCAGTAAGCGCTGTCGAGCAGCTCACCACCCAGGCGTTCACGCGCGGCGGCGACTGAGCCTTCCCCGCCTTCCAGGCGCAGATGCAGCGCCCGGCCGTCGTGGCTGGCGGCACTCAGCGGAATCGGCTGCTGGCCCCACTCAGCGAGTTTTTGCAGGGCCAAGGCGGCGTCCATGTCCAGGCGCAGGCTGAGGCACTGGCGCGGCTTGGGCAGCACCTTGAGCGATACTTCGGTGATCACCCCCAGGCAGCCGAAGCTGCCGGCGAGCAAGCGCGACAGGTCGTAGCCGGCGACGTTCTTCATCACCTCGCCACCAAAGCGCAGGTGTTTGCCCATGCCGGTGATCAGGCGCGCACCCAGCACCAGGTCGCGTACCGCGCCGGACCAGGGCCGACGTGGCCCCGACAGGCCGGCGGCAACCATGCCGCCCAGGGTCGCCGCACCGCCGAATTGCGCAGGCTCACAGGTGAGCATCTGCCCGGCCTCGTCGAGTGCTGCTTCCAACTCAGCCAGCGGTGTGCCGGCGCGCGCGGTGATCACCAGCTCGGTCGGGTCGTAGCTGACGATGCCACGGTGGACGCGGGTATCGAGCACTTCGCCCTCAACCTTACGGCCGAGAAACGCCTTGCTGTTGCCGCCCTGAATGCGCAGTGCAGTCGAGCTGTTGAGGCTGTGATTGACTTGTTCCAGCAGCGCCGCACTGGCATCTGCGTCATGCCGCATAACCATTAAAAACGCTCCAGTTCAGGGAAAGGCAACTTGCCGTGGTGCACGTGCATGGAACCGAATTCGGCGCAGCGGTGCAGGGTCGGAATGTTCTTACCGGGGTTGAGCAGGCCGCGTGGATCAAAGGCCGCTTTCACCGCGTGGAACAACGTCAGCTCGTCACTGTTGAACTGGGAGCACATCTGGTTGATCTTCTCGCGGCCCACGCCGTGCTCGCCGGTGATGCTGCCGCCGACCTTGACGCAGAGTTCGAGAATCTTGCCGCCCAAGGTCTCGGCGCGCTCTAGCTCGCCGGGCTGGTTGGCATCAAACAGGATCAGTGGGTGCATGTTACCGTCACCGGCATGGAACACGTTGGCCACCCGCAGACCGAACTCTTCAGAGAGGTCGCTGATGCCCTTGAGCACACCCGGCAGCTCGCGGCGCGGGATGGTGCCATCCATGCAGTAGTAGTCCGGCGACAGGCGTCCCACCGCGGGGAAGGCGTTCTTGCGCCCGGCCCAGAATCGGATGCGCTCCGCCTCGTCGCGGGCCAGGCGCACTTCGGTGGCGCCGGCCTGGGTCAGCACAGCTTCAACGCGCACGCACTCGTCATGCACATCGGCTTCCACGCCATCCAGCTCACACAGCAGAATGGCCTCGGCCTCTACCGGGTAGCCGGCGTGGATAAAGTCTTCAGCGGCGCGAATCGCCAGGTTGTCCATCATTTCCAGGCCGCCGGGGATGATCCCTGCCGCGATGATTTCACCCACCGCGCGACCGGCTTTCTCCACCGAGTCGAAGCTGGCGAGCAACACTTTGGCCACCTGCGGCTTGGGCAGCAGCTTGACCGTCACCTCGGTGATGATGCCGAGCATGCCTTCGGAGCCGGTGAACAGCGCGAGCAGGTCGAAACCCGGTGAATCCAGGGCATCGCTGCCCAGGGTCATGCGCTCACCCTCGACGGTGAGAATCTCCACCTTGAGCAGGTTGTGCACGGTCAGGCCGTATTTAAGGCAGTGCACACCCCCCGCGTTCTCGGCGACGTTGCCGCCGATCGAGCAGGCGATTTGCGAGGACGGGTCCGGTGCGTAGTAGAGGTCATACGGCGCGGCGGCCTGGGAGATGGCCAGGTTGCGCACACCAGGCTGGACACGGGCAAAACGCCCCTCGGGATTCACTTCGAGGATGTGCTTGAAGCGCGCCATCACCAGCAGAATGCCTTGCGACAGCGGCAACGCACCGCCCGACAGACCGGTGCCCGCACCGCGTGCAACCACGGGTACATTGCGTTGGTAGCAGAGTTTGAGCAGCTGCTCGACCTGCTCAATGCGCTCAGGCAAGACCACCAGCATCGGCGTGGTGGTATAGGCCGAAAGGCCATCGCATTCGTAGGGTTTGAGGTCTTCTGCGATGTGCAGCACCTCCATATCGGGGAGCTGCTCACGCAATGCAGCCAGCAAAGCTGGCTTATCGACGTTGGGCAGCGGCCCATCGACGCGCTCGTCGTACAGAATACTCATGGCAGGCGTTCTCGCGTGACGTTGTCTTTTGTTTGCGCGCAGCACCGGTAGCGACCCGGTCTGCTTGTTGTGCACTAGTTGTAGAGGCCTGCACGCCCAACGTCTATCGTTCAACACGCTGGTATGACCAGTTTCTTAAGTTCGCAGCCGAGCTAAAACTGCCTAATAGGCTTACATATAGGGCGCTTTACACCTATATTGAGACGCACAGGGTTGACCCGAACCAACTGGTACTACCAGTTACTAGAGGCGCTTAGCATGCTCGAAAAGACACCTGATATTCGCCGCCAGGTCAGTGATGTGGTCGCTGAACGCATCGAGCGGTTGATCGTCGATGGCGTGCTCAAGGTCGGCCAAGCGCTGCCTTCGGAGCGCCGCCTGTGCGAGAAACTGGGGATCTCCCGTTCCGCCCTGCGCGAAGGGCTCAAGGTGCTGCGCGGTCGCGGCATCATCGAGACCGCGCAGGGCCGCGACTCGCGGGTGGCCACGCTAAACGGCCCCCGCGACGCCAGCCCGCTGATGCACCTGTTCAACTCACAGCCGCGTACCCTCTTCGACCTGCTTGAAGTGCGCGCCCTGCTCGAAGCCGAGTCGGCGCGACTGGCCGCCTTGCGCGGCACCGAGGCGGATTTCGTCCTGCTCACCCGGCGCTATGAAGAAATGCTCGCCGCCCACAGCCAGGCCGTGCCGGTCGATCCGCGCGAGCATGCGCGCCTCGACCACGCCTTCCACCTGGCGGTTTGCGAGGCGTCACACAACCCGGTGTTGCTGCACACGCTGCAATCGTTGACCGACTTGATGCTCAGCACGGTGTTTGCCTCGGTTAACAACCTCTACCACCGGCCCATGCAGAAACGCCAAATCGACCGCCAGCACACACGGCTCTACCAGGCGGTGATCGAGCGTCTGCCCGAACAAGCGCAGCGCGCGGCACGCGAGCACATTCACAGCATTCGCGACAACCTCAAGGAGATTGAAGAAGAAGAACAACGCCTGGTTCGAGCGACCATGCGCCTTGAAGGCTGGGCGTAGGAGCCGGCTCCAACAACCCCGCCAGCGCCATCAAGCCAAGCCGCTGATGACGGCCCTCTGGATGATCACTGGCATTTGCTACACTCGCGCGCTTTGATTTGTGGTGACTTCCCTACCGTGCCCGATGCCTCTCTCGCTTTTCCGCCGCACTGGCTCACCGCCAGCCAATTGCAACCGACCCCGGCGGCGGGCGTTTACGGCTGGCTGTTCGTCAACCAGGACTCACTCACCCAGCGCCTGGTCGAACTGTCGGCCAAACACTTCAGCGTCTTGCCGCTGAACGAAGGCTGGCAGACCCTGCGCAGTGATGAATGCGCCGCCTTGAATGTTGCAGAAGGCAGCCAAGGCTGGGTGCGCGAGGTGTTTCTGCGCGGCCACCAACAGCCGTGGGTGTTTGCCCGCAGCGTGGCCGCGCGCCGCGCGCTGGAAGATTCCGGGATGGGCCTCGACCAGCTTGGCAGCCGCTCCCTCGGCGAGTTGCTGTTCAGCGACCGCGCCTTCGCCCGCGGACCGCTGCAAGCCTGCCACTACCCGGCCGCCTGGTTGCCGCAGCAGGTGCGCGAAGAAAACCTATGGGCGCGCCGCTCGTGCTTTAGCCGTGGCGCGCTGAACGTGCTGGTGGCCGAGGTGTTCTTGCCGGCCTTCTGGGCGGCAGCAGCCATCGAGCCGTAGGATCGATGGGGCCGCCTAGGTCGGGCCGCAGGCGTAAACTATCAATAAACAGCGTCAGCCCTCCTACAGCTCAACCCTGGCCCCATCCCGCGCGCCGACTCCGTATAATCCGCCGCAACCCGCACGGAGACGCGCTCGATGTATACCCAGTTGCTGCACTCACTCAACCGCCTGCACCCACGCGCCTGGGACTTTATCCAGCTAATGCGCCTGGAAAAACCCATCGGCATGTACCTGCTGCTGTGGCCAACGCTGTGGGCACTCTGGGTAGCGGCTGAAGGTGTGCCGAGCGCAAAAAACCTGGTTATTTTCATCGCCGGTGTATTCCTTATGCGCGCCGCCGGCTGCGTGATCAACGACTACGCCGACCGCAACTTCGACGGCCATGTCAGCCGTACCCAGGCGCGGCCCCTGGCCAGTGGCAAGGTCAAACCGCGCGAGGCGCTGATCCTCTTCGTCGTCCTGGTGGCGGCCAGCTTTGTTTTGGTGCTGTTTACCAATGCCACCACCATCTGGCTGTCGTTTGGCGGCCTGGCACTGGCGGCCTGCTACCCCTTTATGAAGCGCTACACCTTCTATCCACAGGTGGTATTGGGGGCGGCGTTTTCCTGGGGCATGCCGATGGCGTTCAGCGCGGTGACTGGGGAGATGCCGCCGCCCGAGGCCTGGCTGTTGTACATCGCCAACCTGCTGTGGACGGTGGCCTATGACACCTACTACGCCATGGCCGACCGCGAAGACGACCTGAAAATTGGGGTGAAATCCACCGCCATTCTGTTCGGCGATGCCGACCGTTTGATCATCCTCACCCTGCAAGGCCTGGCGCTGCTTTGCCTGCTCTTGGCGGCGGCGCGCTTTGAGCTGGGGCTGTACTTCCATATCGGTTTAGTGGTGGCGGCGGGCTGCTTTGCCTGGCAATTCCACGTGACCCGCAACCGCCAACCCATGGTCTGTTTCAATGCTTTTTTGCATAACCACTGGGCCGGACTGGCGATCTTTCTTGGCCTAGTGCTCGACTACGCCTTGCGCGGCTAGGAGGCGTGTTACAAGGCAGTGCCGCGCGACTGTCATATGGCTGCAATAATTCCGTTATCTAATGCAGGCCATTACAGCGAGATGACTTGAGGTTTGATCCATGGTTGGCAAGAACATCCTGATCGTCGATGACGAAGCACCGATCCGTGAAATGATCGCCGTGGCCCTGGAGATGGCCGGCTACGAGTGCCTGGAAGCGGAGAACACCCAGCAGGCCCACGCAATCATTGTCGACCGCAAGCCCGACCTGATTCTGCTCGACTGGATGTTGCCCGGCACCAGCGGCATCGAGCTGGCGCGGCGGCTCAAGCGCGATGAGCTGACCAACGATATTCCGATCATCATGCTCACCGCCAAGGGCGAAGAGGACAACAAGATCCAGGGCCTGGAAGTCGGTGCAGATGACTACATCACCAAGCCGTTTTCCCCGCGCGAACTGGTCGCGCGCCTGAAAGCCGTGCTGCGCCGCGCCGGCCCCGTTGACAGTGAAGGGCCGATCGAAGTTGGCGGCCTGCTGCTCGACCCAATCAGCCATCGCGTGACCATCGACGGCAAACCGGCGGAAATGGGCCCCACCGAATACCGCTTGCTGCAATTTTTTATGACCCACCAAGAGCGCGCCTACACCCGCGGCCAATTGCTTGATCAGGTGTGGGGCGGCAACGTCTATGTTGAAGAACGCACGGTCGATGTGCACATTCGGCGCCTGCGCAAAGCCCTCGGCGAGGTCTACGAGAATTTGGTGCAGACTGTACGTGGCACGGGTTACCGTTTTTCCACCAAAAGCTAGGCCGCTTTTGCTACTCGCACCTGGCAACCATGGATTGATTGGCGGATGAGTTTGAATTGAATCAAGACTGGCGCGGCTCCCTGATACGTCAATTGTTAGTGCTCGGCGGTGTTTGCCTGCTGCTGGGCTTGATCACCGGCGAATACGCTTGGCCCCTGGTAATCGGCCTGGCCGGCTACCTCGGCTGGCATCTGCAGCAACTGCTGCGTCTGCACAAATGGCTGCGCACCCGCGAGGGGGATGAGGCACCGCCGGAAGGCTACGGCCTGTGGGGCGAGGTACTCGACAGCATTTATCACCTGCAGCGCCGCGACCAGAAAGTCCGCGCACGCTTGCAGGCGGTGATCGACCGCGTGCAGGAGTCCACGGCCGCGCTAAAAGACGCGGTGGTCATGCTCGACCGCGACGGCAACCTGGAGTGGTGGAACATCGCCGCCGAGAAACTCCTGGGCCTGCAAACGCCCCAGGACAGCGGCCAGCAAATCACCAATCTGCTGCGCGACCCGCGCTTTATCGACTATTTCGACAACCACAATTACAACGAGCCGCTGGAGCTGCCTTCGCCGGTGAATAACCACCTGCGCCTGCAATTTCACATCACCCGCTACGGCAACCGCGAGCACCTGATGCTGGTGCGTGATATCACCCGGCTGCATCAGCTGGAGCAAATGCGCAAAGACTTCGTGGCCAACGTTTCCCATGAACTGCGCACCCCGCTCACGGTGATCAGCGGCTATCTGGAAACCCTGTTGGATAACGTCGAAAACGTTAATCCACGCTGGCTGCGCGCCCTGCAACAGATGCAACAGCAAGGCGGGCGCATGCAAAACCTGCTCAACGACCTGCTGTTACTGGCCAAGCTGGAAGCCACCGATTACCCCTCGGATAACCAACCAGTAGCGGTTGACCTGCTGCTGCTGAGCATCAAGAACGATGCCCAGGCGCTGTCCGGCGAGCGCCACCACCGCATCAGCCTGGAGGCAGACCCGCACCTCAAGCTCAAAGGCAGCGAGGCCGAGTTGCGTAGCGCGTTCTCCAACCTGGTGTTCAACGCGGTGAAATACACCCCGGACGAAGGTGAAATCCATGTGCGTTGGTGGAGTGATGAACAGGGCGCGCACCTCAGCGTGCAGGACACCGGCCTGGGCATCGAAGCCAAACACCTGCCGCGCCTGACCGAGCGCTTCTACCGCGTCGACTCCAGCCGCGCCAGCAACACCGGCGGCACCGGCCTGGGCCTGGCCATCGTCAAGCATGTGCTGCTGCGCCACCGCGCCCGCTTGGAGATTGCCAGCCAGCTGGGCAAGGGCAGCACCTTTACCTGCCACTTCCCGCCCTTGCAGATGGTGCGCCGCGGTCAGTAGCCGCGCCCTACTTGCAAAGCCGGCAATCAACCCCCACCTTGTAGCGCTCATCCACTACCCGAACCCTGTATGGACCCCTCCCCGAGTTACACCGCTGCCACTTACTTCGCCGATTTCGGCCTGGTTTTATTTGCCCTGTTTCTGGTCTTGCTCAACGGCTTCTTCGTCGCCGCTGAGTTCGCCATCGTCAAGCTGCGAGCCACCAAGGTCGAAGCCTTGGCCGCCAAGAATGGCTGGCGCGGGCATATCCTGCGCACTGTGCACAACCAGCTCGACGCCTACCTCTCCGCCTGCCAGCTGGGTATTACCCTGGCCTCCCTCGGCCTTGGCTGGGTGGGCGAACCGGCCTTTGCTCACCTGCTCGAACCGCTGCTGGCCGCTATCGGCATCGAGTCGCCGAAGCTGGTGCATGGCATCGCCTTCTTCACCGCGTTCTTTATCATTTCCTACCTGCATATCGTGATTGGCGAACTCGCGCCCAAGTCGTGGGCCATCCGCAAACCCGAGCTGCTGTCGCTGTGGACGGCTGCGCCGCTGTACCTGTTTTACTGGGCGATGTACCCGGCGATCTTCCTGCTTAACGCCAGCGCCAACGCCATCCTGCGCGTGGCCGGTCAGGGCGAGCCAGGGCCGCACCATGAGCACCACTACAGCCGTGATGAACTCAAGCTGATCCTGCATTCCCGACGCGCCAGCGACCCTAACGATCAGGACATGCGCGTTCTCGCCTCGGCCGTCGAACTGGGCGAACTGGAAGTGGTGGACTGGGCCAACTCCCGCGAGGATCTGGTGTCCCTACCGCTAACAGCCGCGCTGGATGAGGTGTTCAGCGTGTTCCGCCGGCACAAGTACAGCCGCTACCCGATCTATGACGACACCAGCGGCGAATTTGTCGGCGTTCTGCACATCAAGGACCTGCTGCTGCACCTGTCCCTGCTGGAAATGCTGCCCTCGGCGCTGAAGCTGGCCGACCTCATGCACCCAATCGAACGTGTCGGCCGGCACATGCCGCTGTCCAACCTGCTGGAGCAGTTTCGTCAGGGCGGCTCGCACTTCGCGCTGGTCGAGGAAGCCGACGGCAAGGTGATCGGCTACCTGACCATGGAAGACGTGCTGGAAGCCCTGGTCGGCGATATTCAGGACGAACACCGCAAGGCCGAACGCGGCATCCTCGCCTACCAACCGGGCAAGCTGCTGGTGCGCGGCGACACGCCGCTGGCCAAGGTCGAGCGCCTACTCGGGGTCGACCTCGACCATGTCGAGGCAGAAACCCTGGCAGGCTTGATCTACGAAACCCTCAAGCGCATGCCTGAAGAAGAGGAAGTGCTGGAAGTCGACGGCCTGCGCATCATCGTGAAAAAGATGAAAGGCCCGAAGGTCGTGCTGGCCAAGGTGCTCAAGCTGGATTGAGGCGCAGATCATGGGTCGCGCGGCATTTAACCGACGCTGCGCGACCTGGCCTTCCGTTAGCGCGCAGAGCCAACGGCAATAAAAACCTGTTTCCACTCGACTATAAGCGGACCGGCAACAGGTTGTTTATTCGCCGCCTACCGCAAAGTTGGGCAGGCTGTTAACCGGTTTGGCGAAGTCGAAGGGGATCGATTCCAGTGCTAATCCGACGTTGCGCTGCACCACGAAGTGCAGGTGCGGGCCGGTGCTGTTGCCGGTGTTGCCGGAGCGCGCGAGCAGGCTGCCAACATTGACTCGGCTGCCCTCGCGCACGACGACCGAACCTTGCATCAAGTGTAGGTAGACGCCCATGGTGCCGTCGTCGTGCAGGATGCGCACATAGTTGCCGGACGGATTATTGCCGCGCCCACTCTGCCGATTCTCGGTTTTCACTACCATTCCGCCGCGCGCCGCGACAATTGGCGTGCCTTCAGGCATGGCGATATCCATGGCGTAACGGCCTTTGGGGGTGAAATGGCTGTACTTACCGTTAGCGCCCTGGGTCAGACGGAACGGTCCGCCGCGCCACGGCAGCGGGTAATGCTGCTGGGTCGGTAACAAGCGCGGATCGCCCATGGCGTAACGCAGCTTGGGGGTATAACGCATGGGTTTGCGGGCATCACGCGGTGCCAGAGTCACCAAGCGAATTTTACTGCGCGGCGGCAGCACCCAACTGATCGGCTCGTCCGGTATACCGGTGATGTTGTCAGTGGCTTGCAGGCGTAACTCGATCTGCACGGGGGCGAACAAGTCGTTGCGCACCAACAGCGTTTCACCGGCTTCGTGTTTCTTGGTTTCCAGCTTTACCTGGTTATCCAGGCGCTCAACCATGCGGTCGCGAAACACAAACACTTGCGCACCGGGCGCGGCCTGGTCGCTGTAAGTGACCACACCGTTGGCATCGGTGTACTTATAAATAGTTAACGCGCTGGCCTGACTGGCAAACAGCAACGCCCAAAGGATCAATAAACGCCCCAACATAACGACTCGATTTTAATTTTTGTACAATGGCAGACCTAACGAGACTAGCAGTCCAGCCTGTTCTCCGCGAGCGTCGCTGAAATGGTCTGTGGCCTAGGCCGCAGAAGCGGCCTTCGGTCTAAGCCGAGGTCCAACTGAAGTGCTCAATCAAGCACTATACGACCTTAGTCGAACTGGCCTCACGCGGTTCAGCGCCTAAACTCTTGCGCCGCTCTACACCCCCTTCCCGAGGTTCCCCATGTACCGTGATCGCATTCGCCTGCCTGCTTTACTGGGCAAAGTCATGAGTGCTGCCGACGCTGCGGCCCTGATCGAAGACGGCATGACCGTCGGCATGAGCGGTTTCACCCGCGCCGGCGAAGCCAAAGCTGTACCCCGCGCCTTGGCCGAGCGCGCCAAGACCCAACCGCTGCAGATCAGCCTGATGACTGGCGCCAGCCTGGGCAACGACCTCGACAAGCAGCTGACCGAAGCCGGTGTACTGGCGCGGCGCATGCCATTCCAGGTCGATAGCACCCTGCGCAAGGCGATCAACGCCGGCGACGTGATGTTTATCGACCAGCACCTGTCCGATACCGTCGAGCAGATCCGCAATCTGCAACTGAAGAAACCGGACATCGCGGTGATTGAAGCCGTTGCCATCACCGAAGAAGGCCACATCGTGCCGACTACCTCGGTGGGCAACTCCGCCAGTTTCGCGATCTTCGCCGACCGCGTGATCGTCGAGATCAACCTGGCACACAACCCTAATCTGGAAGGGCTGCACGACATCTATATCCCGACCTATCGGCCGACCCGCACGCCTATCCCGCTGGTTCAGACCGATCAGCGCATTGGCAGCGGCGCCATCCCGATCCCGCCGGAGAAGATTGCGGCCATCGTCATCACCAACCAGCCGGACTCCTACTCCACGGTCACCCCGCCGGACAGTGAGACCCAGGGGATTGCCGACCATCTGATCGCCTTCTTCGAGAACGAAGTGCTGCTGGGTCGCCTGCCGAAGAACCTTGGTCCGCTGCAAGCGGGCATCGGTTCGATTGCCAACGCGGTGATGTGCGGCCTGCTCAACTCGCCGTTCGAAGACCTGGTGATGTACTCCGAAGTGCTGCAGGACTCGACCTTTGATCTGATAGACGCGGGCAAGATGCGCTTCGCCTCGGGCTGCTCCATCACCCTTTCGGAGCGCTGCAACGAACGCGTGTTCGGCAACCTGGAGCATTACAAAGACAAGCTGGTCCTACGCCCGCAGGAGATTTCCAACCACCCGGAAATCGTCCGTCGCCTGGGCATCATCGGCGTCAACACGGCGCTGGAGTTCGATATCTACGGCAACGTCAACTCGACTCACGTGGGTGGCAGCAAGATGATGAACGGCATCGGTGGTTCCGGTGACTTTGCCCGCAACGCGCACCTGGCGATCTTCGTCACCAAGTCGATCGCCAAGGGCGGGGCGATTTCCAGCGTGGTGCCGATGGTCAGCCACGTCGACCACACCGAGCATGACGTTGACATCCTGGTCACCGAAATCGGCCTCGCCGACCTGCGCGGTCTGGCGCCGCGCGAACGTGCTCGGGCGGTGATCGACAACTGCGTCCACCCGGACTTCCGCGCCGAACTGAATGACTACTTCGAGCGCGCCTGTGCCAAAGGCGGCCATACCCCGCATATCCTGCGCGAAGCCATGCAGTGGCATATCAACCTGGAAGAGTGTGGGCGCATGTTGGCGAGCTGAGCAGCACCCCGGAATGCACAACGGCGCCCTAAGGCGCCGTTGTCGTTATGGCGAAGCGCTCAAGCCCCCGGGACGAAGTGCTTCTGTACGGTGCCATGAGCAATCAGCCGCGAGAGGTAATCGAGCTTCTGCGGGTCGCGGTCGACAAACTTGAAGGTCAGCTGTAGCCACTCACTGTCTGGCTTTGGCTCAAATGCAGCGACCGCATGTAAATAACCGTTGAGCCGGGCAGTTTCCGCCGCTTCGCCCTGCTCCAGATCGAGCACCGCGCTTTCCAATACCTGCGGCAGTACCTCGGTGCGCTTCACCACCAGCAGGGCCTCTTTAAGGCTAAGCGCCTTGATCACGCAACTCATGGTGCCGCTCGGCAAGCGCAACTGGCCCTGACCACGGCCACTGCTCGCGCTTGGCGCTGCGGTTTTACTGGCTGCCGGCGTGGGCACAGCTTGGGCGGCGGGGGCTGACGCAGGCTTGGGCGCATCGGCCTTGCCCCCTGTCAGAGCCGATAGAGAGTCGTTGGCGTAAGCGCCAGTACTGAGCATTTTCGGCGGTGCGCTGGCGGCAAGTGCTTGCAGTTTACCGGCGCGGCTCAGGGCCTTTTTTACCTTGGTGATCAGCTGTTCGTTGGAAAATGGCTTGCCGATAAAGTCAGAGACACCAGCCTGAATCGCCTGCACGACATTTTCCTTATCGCCACGGCTGGTGACCATGATAAACGGGACGATTTTCAGGCTGTCTTGTTCGCGGCACCAACTGAGCAGTTCCAGGCCGGACATTTCCGGCATTTCCCAGTCGCAGAGAATCAGGTCTACCGGCTTGCGTGTCAGCATTTGCAGGGCTTTGCGCCCGTTAATGGCTTCCTCGATCTGGATGCCAGGGAAGTGGTCGCGCAACCCCTTTTTCACCAGATCACGGATAAAAGTTGCGTCGTCCACTACCAGCACACTGACTTTGCTCATCGGCCACTCCCATTCTGATGCCTTTAAGCATAGTCATGGCAACTGGCCAAAGGCCAACCCAAATACAACTAATGTCGCACCAACTTGGATTGTTCAGCGCGGGCGCACCCACGCTACCCAGCGCCGCTGCACTCAGTCGTCTTTTTTAGTGCCCTGTACTTCTTCCTTCATCCGCGTCAGGCCGATGTGCTTCACGTCGGTGCCACGTACCAGGTAGATCACCAGTTCGGCGATATTGCGCGCATGGTCGCCGATGCGCTCCAGTGAGCGCAGGGCCCAGATGATGTTGAGCACGCGCGAGATCGAGCGCGGGTCTTCCATCATAAAGGTCACCAGCTCACGCAGCGCGGTCTTGTATTCGCGGTCGACGGTCTTGTCGTACTGCGCCACGGACAGCGCCAGGTCGGCGTCAAAGCGTGCGAAGGCATCCAGCGCCTCGCGCACCATGCGGCGCACCTGATCACCGATATGCCGCACTTCCACATAACCACGCGGGGCCTCGCCTTCTTCGCACAGCAGGATGGCGCGCTTGGCTATCTTGGTTGCTTCGTCGCCGATGCGCTCAAGGTCGATGACTGACTTGGAAATGCTGATGATCAAGCGCAGGTCGGACGCGGCTGGCTGACGACGAGCCAGAATGCGCACGCACTCTTCGTCGATATTGCGCTCCATTTGATTGATCTGATCATCAATCTCACGCACCTGCTGAGCCAGACCGGAGTCGGCATCGATCAGCGCGGTCACCGCGTCGTTCACCTGCTTCTCGACCAGGCCGCCCATGGCCAGCAGATGGCTGCGCACCTCCTCCAGCTCAGCGTTGAACTGTTGGGAAATGTGCTGGGTGAGGTTTTCTTTGTTGATCATGATTCGCTCCGCGAAAGCTGCCGGCTTAGGTGGCCATGGTGCGCACAGCGCACCCTACTAATTTTCAGGTGGATGGACTTTGGCGGAGGGTGCTGGCCAAGGAGGCGGAACGCAGACAGTACATATCAGTACGGCAAGTTCCGCCGACACAGGCCAGCGCACTCCGACATGGCCATCAGCCGTAACGACCGGTGATGTAGTCCTCAGTCTGCTTCTTCGCTGGGTTGGTGAACAACGTATCGGTATCACCGAACTCGATCAGCTTGCCCATGTACATAAACGCCGTGTAGTCCGAGACCCGCGCCGCCTGTTGCATGTTGTGGGTCACGATGACGATGGTGTACTTGGATTTCAGCTCGTAGATCAGCTCTTCGACCTTCAGCGTGGAAATCGGGTCGAGTGCCGAGCACGGCTCATCGAGCAGCAACACTTCCGGCTGAACCGCCACGGTACGGGCGATCACCAGGCGCTGCTGCTGACCACCGGACAGGCCGAGGGCTGAATCGTGCAGGCGGTCCTTAACTTCGTCCCACAACGCCGCGCTTTTCAGCGCCCATTCTACGGCTTCATCGAGCACACGCTTCTGGTTGATGCCCTGAATGCGCAGGCCATACACCACGTTCTCGTAGATGCTCTTGGGAAACGGGTTGGGCTTCTGGAACACCATGCCGACGCGGCGACGCAGCTCGGCGACGTCTTCGCCCTTGCGATAGATGTTCTTGCCGTCGAGGTTGATTTCGCCTTCTACGCGGCAGCCATCGACCAGGTCGTTCATGCGGTTGAAGGTGCGCAGCAGGGTCGACTTACCGCACCCGGACGGACCAATAAACGCCGTTACGCGCTGGTTGGGAATGCTCATTTTGACGTCGAACAACGCCTGTTTGTCGCCGTAAAACAGGTTCAGGCCGGGCACATCGATGGCCACCTGCTCATTGGCCATGCTCAGGCCCTGGCGCTCGCGGCCCAGGGCCGCCATGTCGATACCGTGTGTATGTGCTTCGTGCTGCATGGGATGCTCCCTACGCTAACAATTCGTACCTGCCCGCCCGGCAATGACCGGGCGGGCACAAGTGATTAATGATCCAGCGCTTTGTACTTCTCGCGCAGGTGGTTGCGGATATAAACCGCAGCGAAGTTCAGCACCACGATGACCAGCACCAGCAGCAGCGCGGTGGCGTACACCAGCGGCCGCGCAGCCTCGACGTTGGGGCTCTGGAAGCCGACGTCGTAGATATGGAAGCCCAGGTGCATGATCTTCTGGTCCAGGTGCAGGTACGGGTAGTTACCATCCAACGGCAGGCTCGGCGCCAGCTTGACTACGCCCACCAGCATCAGCGGCGCCACTTCGCCGGCCGCGCGGGCTACGGCGAGGATCAGGCCAGTCATCATCGCCGGGCTAGCCATGGGCAGCACCACACGCCAGAGAGTTTCCACCTTGGTGGCACCGAGGGCGAGCGAGCCTTCACGCACCGCACGCGGAATCCGTGCCAGGCCTTCTTCGGTGGCGACAATCACCACCGGCAACGTGAGAATCGCCAGGGTCAGCGAGGCCCACAGCAGGCCCGGCGTACCGAAGGTCGGCGCCGGGGCCGATTCCGGGAAGAACATGCGATCCAGCGAGCCGCCAAGCACATAGACAAAGAAGCCCAGACCGAACACCCCGTAAACGATGGCCGGAACACCCGCCAGGTTGTTCACCGCAATGCGGATCACCCGGGTCAACGGACCCTGCTTGGCGTATTCACGCAGATAGATGGCTGCGACCACGCCGAACGGGGTGACGATCACGGCCATGATCAGGGTCATCATCACGGTGCCGAAGATAGCCGGGAAGATGCCGCCTTCGGTGTTGGCTTCGCGCGGGTCGTCGCTGACAAATTCCCACAGCTTGGCGAAGTAGAAGCCGAGCTTGTCGCCCGTGCCCATGGCATTCGGCTGGAAGGCCCGCACCACCTTGCCGAGGCTGATAGTCACTTCGCGACCGTCGACGGTTTTCAGCGTGACGCTGTCGCGGTTGAATGCCTGATTAAGGGCAATCAGCTCGGTTTCCAGCACCTTGTACTCGGCATCCCACTGCGCGCGCTCGGCGTCCAGCTCAGCCTGGGCAACATCATCTAGCTTGCCCTGCAGCTCCAGCTTGCGGGTTTGCAGACGAATACGTTCCAGACCGGCGTTGATCCGGCCGATGTCTTTCTTCTCCAGGCGTACCAGGTTCTTGTGCAGCTGCTCGACGCGCTCAAGGCGCTCCTGCAGTGCAGGCCAGCTGGCATCGCCTTCGGCGACCAGTTCGCCGGCTTCCTTGACGTTGACCAGGTAGCCGTAGAAGTTGCCCCACTCGCGGCGCTCCAGCGCCGTAAGGTTTTCCGGGGTGCGCAGGTTGCTCAGCCATTCGCCGACCACCCAGGTGAAGTCCGCGCCATACACGTCACGGTTACCCACCTTGAACAGCTCGCGGGTCATAAACTCGCCGCCTTCAGCCTCCACCGGCAAGCCGGAAGCCGCCAGACGCGCACGCGGCACTTCTTCGATCTGGGTGACCTCGCCAGCCATCACCTTGGCTTGCTGGCCAGGGATCTGGTAGTCGGCCTCAACGATATCCGCCGGCCAAAAGTGGCCAAGGCCGCGCACGGCGATGACCATCATCAGGCCCAGGGTCATGATCACGGCGATCGACACCGCGCCGGCGTTCATCCAGATCCACGGCGTACCGCTCTTGAACCAGGTTTTCAGGTTGTTCTGTTTCACGGACATATACCTTCCCAAGCCTTAGAGCGAGGCGTACTTGACGCGCAGACGCTGGCGCACCAGTTCTGCCAGGGTGTTCATGACAAAGGTGAAGCCGAGCAGCACCAGCGCCGAGAGGAACAACACACGGTAGTGAGTACCACCGACTTCCGACTCGGGCATTTCTACCGCCACGTTGGCGGCCAGGGTGCGCAGACCTTCAAAGATGTTCATGTCCATGATGGCGGTGTTACCGGTGGCCATCAGCACGATCATGGTTTCACCAACGGCGCGACCCATGCCGATCATCACCGCCGAGAAGATGCCAGGGCTCGCAGTGAGGATGACCACGCGGGTCAGGGTCTGCCAGGGCGTGGCACCAAGGGCCAGGGAGCCGAAGGTCAGGCTCTTCGGCACGCTGAACACGGCGTCTTCGGCAATCGAGTAAATAGTCGGGATTACCGCAAAACCCATGGCCAAGCCGACCACCAGGGCGTTGCGCTGGTCGAACGGAATGCCCAGATCATTGCTCAGCCACATGCGCATGTTGCCGTCGAACAGCCAGTTTTCCAGATGCCCACTCATGGCCAGCGAGACATAGCCCACCAGCAGGATCACCGGCACCAGCAGCGCTGATTCCCAGCCATCCGGCACGCTCAGGCGGATCGATTCAGGCAGGCGGCTCCACAGGTAGCCGGCCAACATGATGCCAATCGGGGTAAAGATCAGCAGGCTGAAGATGCCGGGTAGGTGCCCTTCGACATAAGGCGCGAGGAACAGGCCGGCGAAGAAACCGAGAATCACCGTCGGCAACGCTTCCATCAGTTCAATCACCGGCTTGACCTTGCGCCGCAGCGACGGGGCCATGAAATAGGCGGTGTACAGTGCGGCGGCAATGGCCAGCGGAGCAGCCAGGAGCATCGCGTAGAACGCCGCTTTCAGGGTACCGAAGGCCAGCGGCGCGAGGCTTAGCTTGGGTTCGTTGTCGGTGCTGGCAGAGGTCGACTGCCAGACGTGGCCAGGCGCGTCATAGTTCTCGTACCAAACCTTGCCCCACAACGAGCTCCAGGAAATTTCCGGGTGCGGGTTGTCGATGATCAAACGCTGCAGCTGGCCATCGCTCTCCACCAGCAGGCGGTTGGCGCGCGGCGACAGGGCCGCCAGAGCCTGACCTTCGGCTACTGGCTTAACCAGCAGGGTGCGGTGCGCGGTGCTGTGGAAGATACCCAGGTTGCCTTTGGCGTCCAGGGCGAAGAAGCCCTTGCGGCGCTCTTCCGGGAGAGTCTGCACGATCGGACTATCGGCCAGCTGGAAGCTGCGAATAGAGGTCAGTGAGGCCTTGCCATCTTCCTGACGCACCATAAACCACTGGGCGATGCCGCCGCTGCTATCGCCGATCATCAGCGAGATACCACCGAGCAGCGAGGTGGCGTTGCTAACTTCCAGCTTGGCATCAGCGAGCAGCTTGTAGCGGCCGTTGAGACTGTTGCTACGCATGTCGAAGACATCGGCCGTGGCGCGGCCATTGACGACATAAAGCCACAGGTGGCGAGGGTCGATGATCAGCGCCTTGATTGGCTCGGCGATCTGCGGCAGGGTAACGCGCTCTTCGCTGAGGGTTACCTCGCCGGTCATCATGTTTTCTTCACGACCGAGCTTCAGCACATGCAGCTCGGTGCCGGTGGAACCAGTGAGCATCAAGGTACCGCTGTTCAGACTGACGCCCACGTGATCCAGTTCGCGGCCCTGCGGGTCGAGTTCAATTGGCGCTTCGCCGAACGGATACTCGATGCTCGGCGTGATGGTTTGCACATCATTCGGGTAGCTGAGCTTGTAAACATGCTGGAACACCAGCACCTGGCCGTTGGATAGGCCCAGAGCGACGCGGTTGCTGCCGGGCTGGTCCTGGCCGACTGAAGCAATCCGCACATCCGCCGGGATTGGCAGCTGCACGCTGCTCAGCGGCTGCATCTTCTTCGCGTCGAAGAACTGCACCTTACCGCTCTGGTCCAGGCGCATGGCCATCTGGTTCTGCTCTTCCAGGGTCAACAAGAGCGGCGCGGCGGCTTCATTCAGCCAGGCAACCTGCACGGGCTTGCGAGTGTCCAGGCTGGCGCCCTGGAACATTGGCAGCACCACATAGGCCAGGTAGAAGAAGATCAGGGTGATGGCGCCGAGCACGGCCATACCACCGATGGAAACCGCCCAGCGGGCGAAACGATCTTTCAGCGCGCGGATACGGCGCTTACGTTGCAAGGCCGGAGTATTGAAGTCCAGCCCAAGGGATTTGGAGGTGGCGGTCATGGTTTCACTAGCCAAGTCATTCATAGGTAAGAGCGTCTCTGCGCAGCCATGAGCGCGCCATAGTGAGTTCTGTCGCTATACGAGGCGCCAACTCTAACGCCACTGTATGACAGAAAAGTTACAGCGCTTTGACAAAGCAACGCCCACCTGCCGTAAACGAAGGTGGGCGTGCGAATTACTTAATGGTCTGCCATCCCTGGCGATCACCCTTCGGGCCGTCGCTGCGCGACGTTAAAAAGGGTTTGCGACCATTTGTTGGCGTCCTTGCCAGTTAAGCGGTCCTTACAGACCCAGTTCCTTCATGGTTTTCGCCGCCACTTTGCTCGGCAGCGGGATGTAGCCGTCTTTTACGACAACGTCCTGGCCTTGCTTGGACAGCACCAGCTTGATGAACTCAGCGTCCAGCGGGCTCAGCGGCTTGTTCGGAGCCTTGTTAACGTAAACATAGAAGAAGCGAGCCAGCGGGAACTTGCCAGCCAGGGCATTTTCTTCGTTGGCGTCAAAAGCTTCGCCGCCTTTCTTCGACAGTGGCACAGTCTTCACGCTGGAAGTCTTGTAGCCGATGCCCGAGTAACCGATGGCGTTGATGGTGCTGGAGATCGACTGCACCACGGAAGCCGAACCTGGCTGCTCGTTGACGTTGGCCTTGAAGTCACCTTTGCACAGGGCTTCTTCTTTGAAGTAACCGTAGGTACCGGATACCGAGTTACGACCGAACAGCTGGATCGGCTTGGTCGCCCACTCGCCAGTCATGCCCACATCGCCCCAGGTTTTGATATCGGTAGCGCCACCGCACAGACGGGTGCTGGAGAAGATGGCGTCAACCTGAGCCATGTCCAGGGACTTGATCGGGTTGTCTTTGTGCACGAAGACCGCCAGGGCATCGATGGCCACCGGTACGGCAGTCGGCTTGTAACCGTACTTTTCTTCGAACGCCTGGATCTCGGCATCCTTCATCGCACGGCTCATCGGACCCATGCTGGCGGTGCCTTCAGTCAACGCAGGTGGCGCGGTAGAGGAGCCGGCAGCCTGAATCTGGATGTTGACGTTCGGGTATTCCTTTTTGAACTCTTCAGCCCACAGCGTCATCAGGTTGGCCAAGGAGTCGGAACCGACGCTGGACAAGTTGCCCGATACGCCGGAAGTCTTGGTGTAGCTCGGCAGAGCCGGGTCGACAGCAGCAACCGCAGTGGCAGTAGCCACGCCAGCGGCGACAAAAGTCATGGCCGCCATCAAACGCTTAAGTTTCATGCCTTACTCCTGAAAAACTAGTGTTGGATTGAACGGGGCCAAGTATCTGTAGGCCGCATGACGACTGTATGTAATCAATATGACAGTTAGATGAACAACACGATGTTTTATCCGCGCCGATGAAAAGACCGGATACCCAATAGCAAAGCGCGATGGTCGCCCTGCGACTGCTGAGTCGTTATACTCGCTGCGCCCGCAGTCCCGCGGGCCTGCGGGCGACCCCGCGATAGCCGCAGAGCCTGACTCGCCGCCACCGCCAAGCCCCGCACCGCGCCAATAACAACAACCGCGCCGTGAGCCTATCTGATGCACGATTTCGAACAGGAAGACCCTATCCCGCAAGGCGACCTGGCTTTGCAAATCACTGCTCTGCCGCGTGAAACCAACGGCTTTGGCGATATCTATGGCGGCTGGCTGGTCTCGCAAATGGACCTGGCCGGCACTGCCATGGCCTGCAAAGTGGCAGGCGGACGCGTGGCCACCGTGGCCATTGACCGCATGGCCTTCCTGGTGCCGGTGGCGGTGGGTGCGCAATTGTCCTTCTATACGCAAACCGTGGAAGTAGGCCGCAGCTCGATCCAGATGCTCGTTGAAGTGTGGAGCGATGACCCGCTGTCCAGTGAATGGCGCAAGGTCACCGAGGCGGTGTTCGTGTTTGTCGCCATCGATGGCAGTGGCCGTACCCGTCCGGTTCCGGCGCGGCGCTGAGCGCAGATGACAAACAAAAACGCCGGCTATTAAGCCGGCGTTTTGCTGTGCGCTAAGAATCAGCCACGAATGTTGTAAATATCCTTCTCGTTCGACTCGGCGTAGTCGTAAAGACGCTGCAGATAAGCCTTCTGCTGCGCCCACACCTTGCTCGCCACTGGATCGGCTGCGGCGCTGGCGTCGACCACTTCGGCGGCGACCACTTTAAGTTTGGCCAACACTTCATCCGGCAGGCGGCGCACCTCTACGCCCTCACTCTTGAGCTGCTCCATGGCTTCCATGTTCTTGGCGTTGTAATCATCGAGCATGTCACCGTTCACATCGCGCGCAGCAGCACGGACGATGGCCTGCAAGTCAGCCGGCAGGGTTTCCCAGGCCTTGATGTTGATATCCAGCTCGAAGGTCACGTTCGGCTCTTGCCAGCCCGGGGTGTAGTAGTACTTGGCGGCTTTGTGCAGGCCCAGCGCCTGGTCGTTGTAGGGGCCAATCCACTCGGTGGCATCAATCGCACCGGTTTGCAGCGCAGTGAAGATTTCACCCGCCGGCATGTTAACTACGGTGCCGCCCATCTTGGTCAACACTTCGCCGCCCAGCCCTGGGGTGCGCATCTTCAGGCCATTGAAGTCGTCAACGCCGTTGATTTCCTTATTGAACCAACCAGCGGTCTGCACGCCTGTCGCACCACAAGCCATCGGCAGCACACCGAAAGGCTTGTAGGTTTCTTCCCACAACTGCATACCACCGCCCTTGTGCAGCCAGGCGTTCATTTCCTGGGCATTCGGGCCAAATGGCAGGGCGCAGAAAAACTGTGCGGCCGGGACTTTGCCCTTCCAATAATAAGGTGCACCGTGACCCATCTCGGCCGTACCGCGACTGACCGCATCGAACACTTCCAGCGCCGGCACCAGCTCACCCGCGGCATACACCTTGACCTTCAAGCGGCCATTACTCATTTCATTGACCAGCGTGGCGAAACGCTCGGCACCCACACCCACGCCAGGGAAATTCTTCGGCCAGGACGTGACCATTTTCCAGTTAAACGTTTCAGTGTCAGCGCCTGCCTGGGGCTTACCAGCAGTTTCAGCTTCTTGCTTGCAGCCAGCCAGGGCGGTGGCTGCGAGGCCTACGCCTGCTGCTGCGAGAATTTGACGACGTTTCATGCAATGCTCCTTTATTGTTGTATTGGTTTGACCACAGGATCACTGCGGACCCACCACGCTTGACTAAAATAGGCCTAAGAACCTCTCAAGCCTAGCGGATACGACTAAAGTTGCAGGGCCATTGCCGCACATACCCGGGCCTGCCTAAAATCGCCGCCCCGCCTGCTTAAACAGCTCATAACCATAAGGACTTATGATGTCCGACAAACCGCCTCTGCTGCTCGGCCTTGCTCGTCTGATCGATTCACTCAATGCCAATTTAGGTAAAGCCTGCGCCTGGCTGACCCTGTTTTTGGTACTCGGCACCGCCATCGTGGTGGTGTTGCGTTACGGTTTTGGCATCGGTGCAACCGCACTGCAAGAAGCCGTGCTGTATGCCCACGCCTTGGTCTTTATGGGCGCCGCCGCCTGGGTGTTGCAGCGCAACGGCCATGTGCGTGTCGATATCTTCTATCAAAACTTCAGCCCACGCCGTAAAGCCCTGGTCGATAGCCTCGGCACGCTGTTATTTCTGCTGCCGGTCTGCCTGTTTCTGGGCTGGGCCAGCTGGGATTACGTCAGCAATTCGTGGGCGACCTTAGAAGGCTCCAGCGAATCTGGCGGCCTGAAATTCGTCTATTTGCAGAAGAGCATCATCTTGCTCCTCATCATCAGCCTGGTCTTGCAAGGCATTTCAGATTTGATCAAATTCGCCAATATCCTCCTCGGCCGCCTACCTACCGAGGAGCTGACCCATGGCTGAATTAATGGCAATTCTGCTGTTTATCAGCATCTGCGCAGCCTTGATGGCGGGCTACCCGGTAGCCTTCACCCTCGGCGGCGTCTCGCTGCTGTTTGCCGGCATCGGCATCCTCATCGGCGCCTTCGATGGCAGCTACCTGAGCGCGCTGCCCAACCGGCTGTTCGGCATCATGAACAACCAGACGATGCTGGCGGTGCCGCTGTTCGTGTTTATGGGCGTGATGCTGGAGAAGTCCAGGGTCGCCGAAGACCTGCTGGAGTCCATGTCGCGGCTATTCGGCACCTTGCGCGGCGGCCTGGCCATTTCCGTCTGCGTGGTAGGCGCCCTGCTCGCCGCCAGTACCGGCATTGTCGGCGCCACCGTAGTAACCATGGGCCTGCTGGCCCTGCCAACCATGCTGCGGCGCGGTTATGACCCGGCGATTGCCACCGGCACCCTGGCGGCTACCGGCACATTAGGGCAGATCATTCCACCGTCTATCGTGCTGGTACTGCTGGGTGATGTGATGTCCAGCGCCTACTCCCAAGCCCAGCTGAAGATGGGTATTTTCTCGCCGAAGACCGTCTCGGTGGGCGACCTGTTTGTCGGTGCGCTGCTGCCCGGCTTGCTGCTGGTGGGGCTGTATATTGTGTACATCATCGGTGTCGCGATCTTCCAGCCGAAAAAGCTGCCCGCCTTGCCGCAGGAGGAGCTGGGGCCGATTGAGTGGGGCAAGCTGATCAACGCATTGGTACCGCCACTGCTGCTGATCGGTGCGGTACTCGGCTCGATCCTCGCCGGTTACGCCACCCCGACCGAAGCCGCCGCTCTGGGCGCATTGGGCGCAATGGTGCTGGCGTTCTGCAAGGGCAAGCTGAACTTCGGCCAACTGCGTGAAGTGGCCTCTGGCACCACGGAAATCAGCGCCATGGTCTTTATGATCCTGATTGGTGCGTCGCTGTTTTCTCTGGTGTTCCGCGGCTTCGGCGGCGAGGCGATGATCGAAGATGTATTCGCCCAATTACCCGGCGGCGTGCTCGGCGCGTTCTTCCTGGTGATGGTGGTGATCTTCCTGCTCGGCTTTATCCTCGACTTTATCGAGATCACCTTTGTGGTGGTGCCGATTGTCGGCCCGGTATTGCTGGCCATGGGCCTGGACCCAGTCTGGCTGGGCGTGATGATCGCGCTGAACCTGCAGACCTCCTTCCTTACCCCACCGTTCGGCTTCGCGCTGTTCTACCTGCGTGGCGTCACCCCGGCCTCCGTACCAACCAGCACCATCTATAAGGGTGTGCTGCCATTTATCCTGATCCAGATCTTTCTGCTCGTGCTCGCCTACCAGTTCCCAGGGTTGATCACCTGGCTGCCAGAGCAGGTCTACGGTAAGTAATCTATGCGCCACCACAAAACGCCCGTCGCTGACGGGCGTTTTGCTTTCTGCGCGCAAGCTGGGCTCCAATAGCCGTCTTTATTTCTTCTAATGCGAGTATGCCAATGGCCAGGTCCCACGTTGAACGCCTCGAACTGGATGAGCTGACCGGCTGGCGCGCGCGCTACGCGGGTACCGAACTACTGATCAGCCAGCAAGGCGCGCAGATCCTCAGCTACCAGGAGGATGATCAACCACCGCTGATCTGGCTCAGTGAGCGAGCCGCTTATAAGCGCGGCCAGGGCGTACGCGGCGGCGTGCCCGTTTGCTGGCCATGGTTTGGCAGCCTGCAACGCAATCCACAAGCCGTACAGAGCATGCACTGCCAACCTGCACACGCACCCGCCCACGGCCTGGTACGAGGCCTCGACTGGCAGCTACAGGGGATTGATAGCGACGATAACGGCATCTGCCTCGACTTTGTCTTCAACACTGCAGATCAGCCGCTGACTGACTGGCCCCACGCAGCTGAACTGCACCTGCGTATTCGCCTGGATGGCCGCCTGCACCTCGAACTCACTAGCCGCAACCTGAGCGACACACCGCTGGCCATCAGCCAGGCGCTGCACAGCTATTTTGCCGTCAGCGATATTCGTCAGGTCAGCGTCGAGGGCCTGCACGGCTGCCGCTACATTGAAACCCTGGAAGACTGGCAGACTCGCCAGCAAGAAGGGCCACTGCAGTTCAACGGCGAAACCGACCGCATCTACCTGGACACACCCGCATCACTGAGCATCCTCGACCCCGCCTGGCAGCGGCGCATCCAACTGCATAGCCACGGCTCGCAATCTGCGGTGCTGTGGAACCCCTGGATCGACAAGGCACAACGCCTCTCACAATTTTCCGCCGATGCCTGGCAAAGCATGCTGTGCATCGAACACGCCAATGTCATGGACGACATCCGCCTACTGGCCGCAGGCGCACAGCATCAGCTCAACGTCAGTATCTGGGCTGAACCACTGCAGCGCTAAAGCAATCGCCTACATGACACGCCAAAGGCCACCCGCGCTTACTGCGGCG
Organism: Pseudomonas sp. MIL19; assembly: GCF_028680365.1. Lineage (NCBI taxonomy): Bacteria > Pseudomonadati > Pseudomonadota > Gammaproteobacteria > Pseudomonadales > Pseudomonadaceae > Pseudomonas > Pseudomonas sp. MIL19. Next base: position 40,657 of record NZ_JAPPVG010000011.1, read on the forward strand.
CTACAGCTTCAAGCGCCTGCGTCAACTCGCTGGCATCGGTAAAGCTGCGCTGCCCCTGCAGCTTGCCGTCTCGCAGGTCGAGCCACAGCACGCTGGTGGCGTCTACCGGGTAACGCGGGGTGATGCGGGCGTCGCGGTCGAGGAGGATGCGGTAGTTGTAGTCGCGCATTTTGGGGAGGGCGAACAAGGTGGCTATCACCTTGGGCATGCGGCTGATATCGGCGAGAAAAACCGCGTGGCGCTGTTCCAGGTAGCCCTTGGGCTTGTCTTGCAGGGCGGCGTCGACCAGTTTGGCGGCGTCCATGCTTTGGGCCACCAGCAGCACCTGCAGTTGATTGTCGAGGGTGTAGGCCTGGTCGTGCTGGTCCAATAGGGTCCAGGGCGCTAGGCGCTCACCGGTTTCAAGGGCCAGGGCGCTGGCGGAGATCAGACACAACAGCAGTAGGCAGGCAGCTTTCATGGATGAAACTCCAGGCTTATAGGTCGTCATCGGTGACCACTCTGACTGCATCCGCCTGCATGGCATACGCGGCGTCCGCCAGTTCATTGTTGACCTGTTCGACCTTCAGCGTGCCGCTGACCCACAGCGGTGCGTAGATGTCGTCCAACTCAATGCCTTGGGGGTAGCGAACGAGTACCAGCTGGTTCGGGGGGGGTGGCGGGACGTGGATGCAAGCGCCGGGATAGGGCACCAGAAAGAACAACGTACTGCGGCCTTCTCGGTCGGTTTCCAGCGGCACGGGGTAGCCGCCAAGGCGCAGCGTTTTGCCATTCAGGGCGGCGACGGTGCTGGTCGAGTACATCACCACCGGTAGGTTGTTATCTTGCTGTTTGAGACCGCCGGGGTTATAGAACGCGCTGTCTTGCTCGGCGCCCTGATGGTCGATCTCCGGCATGGCTTCCAGTGCCGCCCGATCTTGCGGCGGCATCAGCTCCAGCCAATCGGTTTCCGGCAGCTCGGCACAGGCCAAGGTGCTGACAAGCAGCAAGGGTAACAACAGATAACGCATCGATGGGCTCACAGGGCGGCGGAGTGAAAGGGCATCAGCCCTTTTTGACTGCGCCGTAGATTACCAGCAACACCACTGCACCGATCACCGCGCCGATAAAGCCGGCAGACTCACCGACTTTGTATACCCCCAACGCCTGGCCGCCATAGGTCGCAGCGATTGAGCCGCAGACACCCAGCAGGATGGTCATGATCCAGCCCATGCTGTCGTTGCCAGGTTTGATAAAGCGCGCGATCAAGCCGACGATCAGGCCGATAAAGATAATGCCGAGAATGCTCATGGCGCTGTACTCCACGTCTGTTGCAGGGATGCCAATAATGGCGTTAGGCAATCAGACGTAAATCATCCGCCAAGGTTCCATCTGGCGGCGCCAGACGGACTCAGCCCTTGGTGATCAACGCCTCGACAGCAGCAATTTGCTTGTCCAGGGTGGCGCGATCCGCGCAGCGCAGGGTGGCGTGGCCAACCTTGCGCCCGGCCTTGAAGGCCTTGCCGTAGTGGTGCAAGCGGCAGCCATCGATGGCGATAACCTGCTCAACCGGCGGTACGCTGCCGAGGAAGTTGAGCATCGCACTCTCGCCAACCTTGGCGGTCGAGCCCAGCGGCAGGCCGGCGACGGCGCGCAGGTGGTTCTCGAACTGGCTGCACTCGGCGCCTTCGATGGTCCAATGCCCGGAGTTGTGTACGCGCGGGGCGATTTCGTTGGCTTTCAGGCCACCATCGACTTCAAAGAACTCGAACGCCAGCACACCAACGTAGTCGAGCTTGCTCAGCACGCGGCCGACGTAATCTTCTGCCAGCGCCTGCAACGGGTGATCGGTGCTGGCGATCGACAAGGCCAGCACGCCGCTGTCGTGGCGGTTGTGCACCAACGGGTAGAAGCGCGTTTCACCATCGCGGGCACGCACGGCGACCAGCGACACTTCACCGGTGAAGGGGACGAAACCTTCAAGAATGCACGGCACGCTGCCCAGTTCGGCAAAGGCGCCGGTGACGTCCTCAGGCTTACGCAGAACCTTCTGGCCCTTGCCGTCGTAACCCAGGGTGCGGGTCTTCATCACCGCTGGTAAACCGATAGCCGCGACAGCAGCATCCAGGTCGGCTTGCGACTGGATATCGGCGAAGTCCGGGGTGGGAATGCCCAGGTCCTTGAACATGGACTTTTCAAACCAGCGATCGCGGGCGATGCGCAAGGCTTCGGCGCTCGGGTAGACCGGGACGAACTGGGAGAGGAAGGCCACGGTTTCGGCCGGAACGCTCTCGAACTCGAAGGTCACCAGGTCGACTTCGTCAGCCAGCTGGCGCAGATGATCCTGATCGCCATAATCGGCGCGGATATGCTCACCCAACGCTTGCGCGCAGGCGTCCGGCGCGGGGTCGAGGAAGGCGAAGTTCATCCCTAGTGGGGTACCTGCCAGCGCCATCATACGGCCCAGTTGGCCGCCACCGATTATGCCGATCTTCATGGGTTAGGCCTCACGCGGGTCCGGGTTGTCCAATACGGTTTCGGTCTGATCCTGACGGAACTGCTTGAGCGCCGCGTGGAACTGCGGGTGCTGGTGACCGAGAATGCTCGCCGCGAGCAGCGCAGCGTTCACCGCACCGGCCTTGCCGATAGCGAGAGTGGCAACCGGAATACCGGCTGGCATCTGCACGATCGACAGCAGCGAGTCGACACCCGAGAGCACAGCGCTTTGCACTGGCACACCGAGTACCGGCAGGTGGGTCTTGGCCGCACACATGCCCGGCAGGTGCGCCGCGCCGCCGGCACCGGCGATGATCACCTGAATGCCACGCTCGTCTGCTTGCTCGGCATACTGGAACAGCAGGTCCGGGGTGCGGTGGGCGGAAACCACCTTCACTTCGTACGGAATGCCTAGCTTATCCAGCATCTCGGCGGTGTGGCTAAGGGTGGACCAATCGGACTTGGAGCCCATGATCACGCCAACCAGTGCGCTCATCGTCGTGCCTCTTCTCAAAATGCGCCCGCAGGCGCGGCAAAAACCAACAAGCCACGCGGGAAAACCGGCGTGGCTTGTGTGCGAATTCCGGCCGGTGCGACCGGCCAAAGGCCGCGCAGTATACCGTAAAGCCCCAGCAGGCGCGCACCCCTGCCAACCGTTTGTCGAAGCACACGCCGAGCCCCATCACAGGGCACCAAACCAGCCGTTTGCAGGCAGCACGAGCAGACTCCGCGCACAAATCGACAGCACGACTCTGGCTATACTGGGCGCCCTTTTCATCCAACAAGGACGCCACCATGACAAGGCTGTCACTGCTACTCAGCGCATCACTGCTCACCCTCAACGCCAGCGCGCTGGAACTGGCCAAGTACCCGCAGGCCTTCGATGCCGGCAACGGTATCAGCGTCATCGTGGCACCCAGCAGCGACAACACGCAGGCCCTGGTTCAGGTCAGCGGCATCAATCACCCCCTCGATGAAGTGGTCATCCTCACCACCCTCAAGGACCGCGGTAACGATGACCGCGACTACAGCACCACCCTCAATGGCAGCGCTTACAACATGCTGGTCAAACGCCAAGACTGGGGTGGCGAGCGCGTCAAACTCTACCTGCCGAATACCGACGGTTTCGAGCTGGGCTTCGATGCAGACAAGAGCAAGACAGCCAAGCCGGCCAGCCTATTGGCGCTCTATGAGCAGCAGAAAAAACAAGGCGTTCAGGAGCAGCTGAGCCGCTTTGACCGTGAACAACGCGTGGCCGACTTCACCGCGCAATTGCAACAGATCGATCAGCACGCCTCAAAAACCTGCGGCACGACGCTGCACACCCAGGTTGACTGGCAGGCGCTTGATGACGAGAAACTCAAACGCCTCAGCGTGCCGAGCTTCTGCGGTGAAGTCGTGCGGCAGATCGCGTACCTGTGCGAAGACAATGCTGATTACAAAACCCAAGCCAAACAGCTGAGCAGCGTGCAGTGCAGCTTTGCTGACGCGTTAAAGTTGCGCGAGAAGGATGCAAACCTGGTGTTTACCACCCATGAAAAAGCCCCCAACCAGGGCGATTTTATCAACGCGTTCCTGCGCAACCGCTAGGCCTTCCCCGGCAGTGGCCTGCCCCACGGGCCACTGCCAGTCCACGGCATAATTCTTGCGTCGTTCTGAGCATTCTGAACCGCTACGGTCGTACTGATGTTGCATGCCCACCTGACCACCCTGCATGTGGTCTCACAAATTCTCGAGATCTTTGCCGAGCAACCCGAGCTAACCGAGCAACTGCTGGCTAGCAGCGCCATTGCAGCCAGTGATCTGGCGTGCGCCGATACACGCATCACCCGCACCCAGGAGTTGCAAGTCTGTGCCAATGCCCTGCACCTGCGCAGTGATCTGGGCCTGGAGCTGGGCCGGCGCATGCATGTATCAGCCTACGGCATGGTCGGTTACGCCGCCCTGTCGAGTGCCACCTTTGGTGACGCCTGGCGACTTATGCTGCAGTACCCAGCACTGCTCGGCACCTACTTCAAGCTGGACTTGTGCATCGAAGGCGAACTGGCCTGGGTCTGCGCCAGCGATTACCAGCACAGCCCTGAGCTGGAGATGTTCAACCTGGAGATGTGCCTGGCCTCGCTCAAACTGATCAGTGATGACCTACTCGGCCAGCCGCTGCAGCTGAGTGCCGCGCAGTTTTGCTACAGCGAGCCGCATTACAGCGACCGTTACCCGCACAGTTTCGCCTGCCCCCTGCAGTTCAATGCCGCGCGCAACGCGTTCGCCTTCCCCGCGCATCTGCTACAGCAGCCTTTGCCATTGGCCGACGCGGTCACTCACCGGGAAATGCTCAGCCGTTGCCGCAAGCAGAATACCGAGTTCACCACCCGCCAGGCCTGGCTCGGGCGCATCCGCCAATTGCTGGCGGAACAAGTCACAGCACCGCCCGGCTTAGAACAGCTGTCGCAGCAGATGCATTGCTCGCCGCGCACTCTGCGCCGGCACCTGCAGGCGCAAGGCACGCACTATCAGGAACTGCTTGATGAGCTGCGCTTCGAGCGGGCAAAAACCTTGTTAAGCGAGGAAGACTGGCCAATCTGCCGCATCGCCGAACACCTCGGTTTCAGCGAAACCGCCAGCTTCCGCCATGCCTTCCAGCGCTGGAGCGGTGTGCCACCAAGCCGTTTCCGCGCCTGACTCTGAGCCGCGCAGTGATAGGGATTTGTGGGAGGGGCTTTAGCCGCAACAACCACGATCAAACAGCTCGCCGCTAAAGTGCCTCCCACGAAATGCCAAGGCGGCCGCGTAACTTGGCCACTTCGATCCCCTTTTGGCCGTTGTCAGCGTTTTTTCACAACCCACGAGCGGCGAACAATGGTGACTAGAACAACAAGCCTGGGAGCCACCTGCATGCTGACCTTTTACAGCGACGACCATCACCTGCACCACGGCAGCTGCGAGCTGATCGATGGCCAGCTGATGCCCTGTTTCGAGAAGCCACAACGCGCCGACCATATCCTGCAGCGGGTTGAGGCTCGCCAGCTTGGCGAGGTGCACCCACCGCAGGATTTCGGCCGTGCGCCAATTGAGCGTATTCACAGCGCCGCTTATCTGGACTTCTTTCAGGGTGCCTGGAGCCGCTGGCAGGCACAGAACGGCACGGGCGACCTCCTGCCCTTTACCTGGCCAGCCCGCACCCTGCGCGCGGTCATCCCCAAGGACCTGCACGGCCAGCTGGGTTATTACAGCTTCGACGGTGGCGCGCCGATTACCGCTGGTACCTGGCAGGCCGCCTACAGCGCCGCACAAGTAGCACTCAGTGCCCAGCAAACCATCGCAAACGGCGCACACAGCGCCTTCGCCCTGTGCCGGCCGCCGGGCCACCACGCCGCCGGCGAGCTGATGGGCGGTTACTGCTACCTGAACAATGCCGCCATCGCCGCCCAGGCCTTTATCGACCAGGGCAAACAACGCGTGGCTATCCTCGATGTCGACTACCACCACGGCAACGGCACCCAGGACATCTTCTATACCCGCAATGACGTGCTGTTCGCCTCGATCCACGGCGACCCGGCCGAGGAGTTCCCGTTCTTCCTCGGCTATGCCGATGAGTGCGGCGAAGGCGCCGGTGAAGGCTGCAACTTCAACTACCCGCTGGCCATGGGCAGCCCTTGGGCAGTGTGGAGCGCGGCGCTGGATGAGGCCTGCCAACGCATCGCCGAATTTGATGCCGAGGTGATTGTGGTGTCGCTGGGCGTGGACACCTTCAAGGACGACCCGATTTCCCAGTTCAAACTCGACAGTCCGGACTACCTGGCCATGGGCAAGCGCATCGCCGCCCTTGGCAAGCCGACCCTGTTTGTCATGGAAGGCGGCTATGCCGTCGAAGCCATCGGCGTGAATGCAGTGAATGTTCTGGAAGGTTTCGAGGGCGCGTAAGCCCTCTTTTAATTGCTCAAGGTGAAGAACGATGAAAACAATCAAACACCTACTCGCCACCGCCATCTGCGGTGCAACGCTATTGGCCAGCGCCGCGCAGGCCGAAACCGCAACGCCGCAACGTGAACTGCGCGTATACAACTGGGCTGACTACATGCTGCCCTCGGTGCCCAAGGACTTTGCCGCCAACACCGGCATCAAACTGACCTGGGACATCTTCGACACCAACGAAGGTCTGGAAGCCAAGCTGCTGACCGGCAACTCGGGGTACGACCTGGTGGTGCCGACCAACACATTCCTTGAGAACGAAATCAAAGCCGGGGTATTCCAGAAGCTGGACAAGAGCAAGCTGCCGAATTGGCAGAACCTCGACCCCGGCCTGCTCGAACTGATGACCGCCAACGACCCCGGTAACCAGTACGCCGTACCCTATATGTACGGCACCGTGCTGATCGGCTTCAACGTAGACAAAGTCAAAGAAGCGCTGGGCGCCGATGCACCGGTTAACAGCTGGGACCTGATCTTCAAGGAAGAGAACATCAGCAAGCTCAAGCAGTGCGGCGTGGCCATGCTCGACTCGCCCGGCGACATTCTGCCGATTGCCCTGCACTACCTGGGCCTGGACCCGAATAGCACAAACCCGGATGACTACAAAAAAGCCACCGAGCTGATGCTGAAAATTCGCCCCAACATCGCCTACTTCCACTCCGCCAAGTACATGACCGATATCGCCAACGGCAACATCTGCGTGGCCATCGGTTACTCAGGCAGCTTCTACCAGTTCGCCAACCGCGCCAAAGAGGCTGGCAACGGCGTGGTGGTCGACTGGCGCTTGCCGAAAGAAGGCGCACCGTTGTGGTACGACTCCTTCGCCATTCCGAAAAGCGCGCAGAACGTTGCCGAGGCCCACGAGTTCCTCAACAACCTGCTTGACCCCAAAGTCGTCGCGCCGATCAGCGATTTCCTCGGCTACCCCAACCCGAACAAAGCCGCCATGCCATTGGTGGGCGCAGAAATCCGCGACAACCCTGGCCTGACGCCAACCGCCGCCGCACAAAAGACCCTTTACGTACTGCAGCCGCTGCCGCAAAAGGTTGAGCGCGTACGCACCCGCGCCTGGAACACCATTAAGTCCGGCACCTGAGGTCATCACGGCGCAGCGGCTAATCGGCTGCGCGACGATCTTCAACACACGGCGTTAACCACCGACCTCGCCGGTTTCCAGCTTGCGCCAGAGCAGGCGTACCGACGCCTTGCGCACCAAGGCGCAGCGGTACAGGCGGATTTCCAGCGGCACCTGCCACTGCTCATTACCGCACACCACCAGCTCACCACGGGCCAGCTCGCCACTGACCGACAAGCGCGGCACCCACGCCACGCCCATGCCCTGCAAGGCCATGCTTTTCAGGCTGTCGGCCATTGCCGTTTCATACACGGTGGTGGAACGCAGCGCGCGCTGACGCAGCAACAGATTCACCGAGCGACCGAGAAACGCGCCGGCACTGTAGGCCAGCAGCGGCACGCTCTGACCATTGTCGAGGTCGAACAGCGGCGTACCGTCTTCGCTCACCGCACACACCGGCAGCATTTCCGTACGGCCCAGGTGCAGTGAGGGGAAAATCTCCGGGTCCATTTGCAGGGCTGCGTCCGGGTCGTAAAAGGCCAGAATCAAATCGCAGGCGCCGTCACGCAGCGCATGCACCGCTTCGCCGACGTTGGTGGCGACCAAGCGGGTGTTCAGCGGCAGCCCTTCCCGCCGCAGGCGGGCGATCCACTGGGGGAAAAAGCCCAGGGTCAGCGAGTGCGCGGCGGCAATCTGCATCACCTCACCCTGCTGGCCTTCGAGGTTGTGCAGATGGCGCACCACCTCACCCAGCTGCTCGACGATGCTGCGCGCCGTCACCAGAAACAGCTGACCGGACTCAGTCAACTCGATCGGCGTGCAGCTGCGGTCCACCAGGGTCAACCCGAGCATGCTCTCCAGGCTACGAATCCGCCGACTAAAGGCCGGCTGGGTGACGAAGCGCTTTTGCGCCGCCTGGGAAAAGCTGCGGGTGGCCGCCAGGGTGACAAAATCTTCCAGCCATTTACTTTCTAGATTCATCGCTCATTCCGCCATCCAGATTTAATCGCGTAAACGCTTGCTAATTCAGGGGATTTTCTCGATAACCGCTGCGCGGCCTCAGGTATCTAGTTTTAGGCTGCTCATGCGCCGAGCACGCCTAAGAGTCACACCTACATTATGCCGATTATGCATGACCCAGCGATTAACAGCATTGGCCAGCATCAGGCTACAGCCCCTAACCTACGGGGCATCGCGGCCTATACCGCACATCCAGAGATAGTAACCATCATGTCCGCTGCTGCATCAACCCGCCTTGAAAAAGACCTGCTCGGCACCCTCGACGTTCCCGCTGAGGCCTATTACGGCATTCAGACCCTGCGCGCCGTGCAGAACTTCCGCCTGTCCGGCGTGACGCTGTCGCACTACCCGAAACTGGTGATTGCGCTGGCCATGGTCAAGCAGGCAGCAGCCGACGCCAACCGCGAGCTGGGCCACCTGTCTGCCGCCAAGCACACGGCCATTAGCACCGCTTGCGCACGCATCATTCAGGGCGAGTTCCACGATCAGTTCGTGGTCGACATGATTCAAGGCGGCGCCGGCACCTCGACCAACATGAATGCCAACGAGGTGATCGCCAACATCGCCCTGGAAGCCATGGGTTTCGAGAAAGGTGACTACAAGCAGCTGCACCCGAACAACGACGTGAACATGGCGCAGTCGACCAACGACGCCTATCCCACCGCCATTCGTCTCGGCCTGTTGCTCGGCCACGAAAGCCTGCTGACCGCACTGGATAAGCTGATCCAGTCGCTGTCGAAAAAGCACCTGGAGTTCAACCACGTGTTGAAGATGGGTCGCACCCAGCTGCAAGACGCCGTGCCGATGACCCTCGGCCAGGAATTCCGCGCCTTCGCCACCACCCTCGGCGAAGACCTGCAGCACCTCAAGCTGCTGGCGCCAACCCTGCTCACCGAAGTCAACCTGGGTGGCACCGCGATTGGCACCGGCATTAACGCCGACCCGCAGTACCAGCTGCTGGCCGTTAAGCGCCTGGCGATCATCAGCGGCCAGCCGCTGACCCCTGCCGCTGACTTGATCGAAGCCACCTCGGACATGGGCGCGTTCGTGCTGTTCTCCGGCATGCTCAAGCGCACCGCAGTCAAACTGTCGAAGATGTGCAACGACCTGCGCCTGCTCTCCAGCGGCCCACGCACCGGCATCAACGAGATCAACTTGCCGGCGCGTCAGCCGGGCAGCTCGATCATGCCGGGCAAGGTCAACCCAGTAATCCCGGAAGCGGTTAACCAGGTGGCCTTTGAAGTGATCGGCAACGACCTGGCCCTGACCATGGCGGCCGAAGGCGGCCAGTTGCAGCTCAACGTCATGGAGCCGCTGATCGCCTACAAGATCTTCGATTCGATCCGCCTGCTGACCCGCGCCATGGATATGTTGCGTGAGCTGTGCATCGACGGCATCACCGCCAACGAAGAACGCTGCCGTGAGTTGATGGAAAACTCCATCGGTCTGATCACCGCACTCAACCCCTACATCGGCTACGAAAACGCCACGCGCATCGCCAAGGTGGCGCTGGAAAGTGGTCGCAGCGTGCTGGAGTTGGTGCGTGAAGAGAAGCTGCTGGGCGACGCTGAGCTGGCCGACATCCTGCGCCCGGAAAACATGATTGCCCCACGTCTCGTCCCGCTGCAGCCTTGAGCAAGGAGCGTCGTCATGCATCAGCAACCTGCGCCCACCGGCTTTCTCGCTATTCATCCGCCGCGCCGCCTGTGGCCTAGCGTGCCGGTGTTCTATAGCCAGAACCTGCCCGGCACAACGCAACAGTCGCCACAGCCAGCAAAACCTGTGACCATTGCACCACAGGTACCGCTAACCACCTGACACACAGAGCAGCACAACGCGCCGCATCCGTAAGGATGCGGCGCGTTTTTTTGGCCATAGATCAGGCCTTTACGCCCCAGCCAGCCGGACGGCATCGCTCAAGGCCGTAACAAACGGCCCCACAACAACGACAATCCGGGTAACCACCATGAGTCAGAGCACCACCTTCTCCCTAGGCTTCCTAGGGCGCATGCCGCTGTGGCAACAAATCCTTATCGGCCTAGGCCTTGGCGTGCTCACCGGCGTGCTGTTCAAGAGCAACGCCCTGCTGCTCGCGCCAATTGGTACGCTGTTCCTCAACGCCATCAAGATGCTCATCGTGCCGCTGGTATTCGTCTCCCTGGTGGCCGGTATTACTGCCATGAGCGACAGCGCCAAGCTCGGCCGCATCAGCGTTAAAACCATCGCCATTTACCTGCTCACCACCGCCTTTGCGGTGAGCATTGGCCTGCTCTTCGGCGCCCTGTTCAGCCCCGGCGAAGGCATGAATATGGTCGCCAGCGGCGTCCAGGAAGCCAAGCAGGCGCCCTCGCTGGTACAGATTCTGGTCGGCCTGGTACCGACCAATCCAGTCGCCGCCTTTGCCGAAGGCAATATCCTGCAGATCATTGTGTTCGCCATTGCCCTGGGCGTGAGCATGAACCTGATTGGCGAAAAGGCGGCGCCGACCGTCAAGCTGTTCAACAGCCTGGCCGAGGTGTTCTACAAGCTCACCGACCTGGTGATGCGTTGTGCGCCCATTGGCGTGTTCGCGCTGATCGCCAGCGTGGTGGCCTCCCACGGCATCGAAGTGCTGCTGCCGTTGGCCGAGGTGATCGGGGTCATTTACCTGGCCAGCATCGCCCACATGCTTCTGGTCTATGGCGGCCTGCTGGCATTGCTCGCACGGCTCAGCCCGCTGCGTTTCTTCAAGGGCGTGGCGCCAGCGCTGGCCGTGGCCTTCAGCACCTCCAGCAGCGCCGGCACCCTGCCGGTATCGATTGAATGCGCACGGAAAAACCTCGGTGTGTCGCAAGGTGTGGCGGGCTTCGTACTGCCGGTAGGCGCCACCATCAACATGGATGGCACAGCCATCTACCAAGGTGTGTTGGCCCTGTTTATTGCCCAGGCCTTCGGGGTTGAGCTGAATGGCGCGCAGTACCTAATGATTATCCTCACCGCCACCCTGGCGTCGGTGGGCACTGCCGGTGTACCAGGCGCCGGGCTGATCATGCTGGGTTTGGTGCTGACCTCGGTCGGTCTGCCGCTGGAAGGCGTGGCGCTGATCGCCGGCATTGATCGCATCCTCGACATGGCGCGCACTACGGTCAACGTCGCCGGCGACCTGATGACCACCACTCTGGTCGGACGCAGCGAGAACGAACTGGATCAGGCCATCTATAACAGCGACAACCCGCAGTAAAGCGGCCAGCGCTGCCCTCCACAACGCCCCGTGAACCGCGTGTTCACGGGGCGTTGTGCTATTGGCTTACCGCCGTCCCATCGTCCCGCCGTGCATGGGGTCAGTCCGCGTTTGGCCCATCCGTGTAGGCTAGTGTTTCTACTGCCGCCTTATTTCGGAGCCGCCTGCGATGACGTTCTCAACCCAGCCCTCGCGCAATACGCTGCTGGCATTGGCGCTGCTAACTGCTTTATTACCGGCCCAGGTGGCCTGGGCGCAAAGCGAAGACGCGAGCCTTTCCGCGCCCGTCGCCGCGGTGGCCATCGAAGCAGAGGCGACGCAGAGCGATGAGACGATTCAGGCACGCATCGAGAATATTTTTGCCGAACTGGAGCCGCTGCGCGGCGTCACGGTGTATGTCGGTGGCGGCGTGGTCATTCTGCGGGGCGAGGTGGCCAATGAAATGGCGGCGCAGCAAGCCCAGCGTTTGGCAAGCCGGCTCGCCGGGGTGGTCACGGTCACCGACGAGATGAACAGAACCCTGGCCGTGGCCGACAACGTGCGGCCGGTGCTTGAGCGCCTGCGCACGCAAAGCGTGAACGTAATAAAAGCATTGCCGCTGATTGGCCTGGCGCTGCTGGTTTTAACCGCCTTTGTTGTGCTGGGGAACTTCATCGCCGGTCGGCAGTTTTTATGGCGAAAAATAGCGCCCAATCCCTTTCTCGCCGACCTGATGGCTCAGGCCACGCGCGTGGTCATCCTGTTGCTGGGGATTATCCTGGCGCTGAATTTATTGGGCGCTGCAGCGGTTATCACCACCTTACTCGGCGGCGCTGGGGTCATCGGCCTGGCCATCGGTTTTGCCGTGCGCGATACGGTGGAGAATTACATCTCCAGCGTGATGCTCAGCCTGCGCCAGCCGTTCCGCGCCAAGGATCACGTGATCATCAATGACATCGAGGGCATCGTCGTGCGCCTGACCTCACGCGCCACGATTTTAATGACCCTCGACGGCAACCATATGCGCATCCCCAATGCGGCGGTGTTCAAGGGCATCATCCTCAATTACTCGACCAACCCGGAACGGCGCTTTGAGTTCGAACTCGGCGTGGATGCCGACGACGACCCGGTGGCCGCGATGCAGGCGGGCCTGGACGCCGTCAGCAGCCTCGACTTTATCCTGCAAGAGCCCGAGCCCGACGCGCTGATCAACACGGTGGGCGACTCCAATATCGTGCTGACCTTCTACGCCTGGATCGATCAACGCCAAACCAATTTTGGCAAAGCTCGCAGCCTGGCCATTCGCGCCGCCATGCGGGCGCTGCAAGCACAGGGCTTCACCTTGCCGGAGCCGATTTATCGCTTGCGCTTCGATCCCGAGGTCAACACCGCGCTGTTTAGCGCGCTGGATGCCAAGCCTGTCGGCAGCCCGCCGGCTGCAAATCGTTCAGCCAAAGAAGGGCGCCCGGCCAGCCGCGCTGAGCCAGCGGATGGCGTGCTGGATGTCACCCCAGACAAACACCTGGAGCAGAAGGTAGACGCGGAAATCCAATCCGACCCAGGCAATGACCTGCTCGACAAAGACGTGCCGCATGAATAAAAGCGCCCATGGCTAGAGACCTGCCTTAGAGCCGCCGGCGGCCAAGCCAAGGCGCGACACAGACTGTGCCGGTCAAAGTCGCCGCAACTGGCGCTTATCCGGCCCGGCACCGCGCGCTAGGATGGGGCCTCGCCGCCGGAGTCCAGCCATGTACACGCCACCCGCGTTCCGCCAAAACGACCTCGCCCAGCTGCATCAGCAGATCAACGCCTGCCCACTGGCAACGCTGGTAAACCAGGGTGCAAACGGCCTACAGGCCAGCCACCTGCCGCTCCTGCTGGCAACCGACGAAGGCGAATTCGGCACCCTCTACGGCCACTTTGCCCGTGCCAACCCACACTGGCGTGAGCTGCTGCAGGGCGAAACCCTGGCCATCTTCCAGGGGCCACAGGCCTACATCAGCCCCGCGTGGTATCCGAGCAAGGCCGAACACGGTAAAGCCGTGCCCACCTGGAACTACATCGCCGTGCACGCACGCGGTCAGGCGCAGCTGATTGAAGACCGCGAGGGGCTGCTGCAGTTGGTCAGCCGTCTCAGTGCCCAGCATGAGGCCGGACGCGAGCAGCCCTGGGCGGTCAGTGAGGCGCCCACGGACTATATCGACACGATGCTGCGCGCGATTGTCGGCTTCGCCCTGCCGATCCAGCGCCTTGAAGGCCAATGGAAACTCAGCCAGAACCGCACGGCCGCTGATCGCGACGGCGTGCACAAAGGCCTCAGTGCCAGCCCTGTCGCCGCAGACCAGGCGCTCGCGGCACGCTTGAGCTGAGCGGCTGCGCCTTACTCGATCTCAAACAGGCCGTTACGGATCTGCGCACCGGCCAGACGCTGCCGAATATCAGCGTCGATGCGCGGGTCATCCGGGCTGTAGAGCATCACCTGGCGGTAGGCGTTGACCCGGTTGATGTCGTTACCAAGAAACTCCCAGACCACCCGCGTACAGGCCGGGGTGCGTAAGTCGCCGCTGGACACCCCGGTTTTCAGGCCGTTGAGGCGGCTGATGCGGCTCTTGAAACTGGGGATCAGGATGGTCTGGCTCATCTCGTTGCCGGTCAGCGACTCGTAGTCGATCAGAAACAGCCGATCCTGCAGGTAGAAGGCCGCGCCCAGGTAGCGGCAACGCACCCAATCCTCGGCCTTGCCATTGTCGGCGCGCGACGGTTCCTGACGCTCCTGACGCTCAAACAGGTAGCTGCCGCGCTCCTCGCGCAAGTGCACCAGCGACAGCAGAATCTGCCCTGGCACCGACATGCAGTTGGCGTATTCAAAGTAGTAGCCGCAGTAACGCGACAGGCTGCTGGAATGCGCGCCGAGGGGCTGGAACAACTCCAGCAAGGGATCGGTGACAACTCGCGCCTCCTGACTGCCGCTGCGCGCGCCGATCAGGTCGGCAAACTGCTCACTCGGCAGGCTTAGCTCGTAGCCCTCGACCCCGAAAAAATCACAAATGCGCTTGAGGTTGTAGGCCGTCGGGCGACTCTGCCCGCTGAGGTATTTGTTGAACTGGGCACGGTTAATCGCCAGCTTGCGGCACACCTCGGCAATCGACCGGTAATGGCTGCACAACAGCTTGAGATTGAGCCCTAGATGGTCGGACATGGTGGATTTTCCGGTGATGCGAGCGGCGCGATTCTAGCATCAACTCGCGTCATCTCGCCGCCACCTGCGAAATTGCATGACGAACGCGCCTGCTGAACTATTCCGCCCCTAGCAAATTCCCCTCACACAACAACAAGAGAGACTGCCCTGCCATGCTCGATATTCTCAACGACCTGATCTGGAGCAAGCTCCTGATCGTAATGCTGATCGGCCTGGGTCTGTACTTCACCATCGCCTCGCGTTTCGTCCAGTTTCGTTACTTTGGCAGCATGTTCCGCATCTTCGCCGAAGCCTTCCAGCGCCAGCCAGGCCAGCTCAGCTCGTTCCAGGCACTGATGCTTTCAGTCGCTGGCCGCGTGGGTGCCGGCAACATCGCCGGTGTCTCGGTGGCCATCATGCTCGGTGGCCCAGGCGCGATCTTCTGGATGTGGGTCGTAGCCCTGGTCGGCATGGCCACCAGCTACTTCGAATGCTCCATCGCTCAGCTGTACAAGCGCCGCGAAGACGACGGCACCTACCGCGGTGGCCCGGCCTTCTACATCCAGCACGGCCTCGGCCAGCGCTGGTTGGGCATCGTGGTGTCGATCCTACTGCTGGTGACCTTCGGCTTCGGCTTCAACGCGGTGCAGTCCTACACCGTCGCCAGTTCGATGCATGACACCTTTGGCATGCCGACTTATGTCAGCGGCCTGATCCTGACCGTGGTCATCGGCCTGATCATCTTCGGCGGCATCAAGCGCATCGCTAAGTTCGCCGACGTATTGGTGCCCGTGATGGCCTTCTCGTACATCGCCATGGCGGTATTCGTGATTGGCAGCAACGTTGAGGCGATCCCCGCCACGCTCAAACTGATCTTCAACAGCGCCTTCGGCCTGGAGCCGGCGTTTGCCGGTGGCATTGGCGCGGCGATCATCATGGGTGTGAAGCGCGGCCTGTTCTCCAACGAAGCCGGCTTGGGCAGTGCGCCGAACGTCGCCGCCGTGGCCGAGGTCAAGCACCCGGTTGCACAGGGCATCGTGCAGTCGCTCAGCGTGTTTATCGACACCATCATCCTGTGCAGCTGCACCGCGCTGATCATCCTGCTGTCGGGCGTCTATCAGCCAGGCATGGACATCGCCGGTGTAGTCCTGACCCAGACGGCCGTAGCCAGCGTGGTGGGCGAATGGGGCCGGGTGTTCGTCACCATCGCCCTGCTGCTGTTCGTCTTCACCACCCTGATCTACAACTACTACCTCGGTGAAAACGCCCTGGGCTTCTTCAGCAAGAAACGTGCTCCAGTGATGGTCTACCGCGTACTGGTCATCGCTCTGGTACTGTGGGGCTCGGTACAGGATTTGGGCACCGTATTCGCCTTTGCGGATGTGACCATGGGCTTGCTGGCCATTTGCAACCTGGTTGCCCTGGCGCTGCTGTTCAAGGTCGGCCTGCGTCTGATGCGCGATTACGACAGCCAGATCAAGGCAGGCGTGGAGTCGCCGGTACTGGACGCGAAAAACTTCGCCGACCTGGACCTCGACCCAGCCGTTTGGGCGGCTAACGCGCACACCGCGACGTCGCCAGCCAAACAAGCCGAAATCGGCAACAGCGTGCATCAGCGCTAACACGCTGCGCAGGCTATGAAAAACAGGGGGCTTAGCCCCCTGTTTTCTTATAAGAACAAGGAAAACGGAGACCCCTGATGGGCTGTAAAAAACTCCTGGTGCTGTACACCGGCGGCACCATCGGTATGCAAATGAGCGCCAATGGCCTGGCCCCCGCGTCCGGCTTCGAAGCGCGCTTGCGCAGCCAGCAAGCGCTGGAAGCCCAACCACTGCCGCAATGGTCGTTTGCCGAGCTGCTACCCCCCATCGACAGCGCCAATATGAACCAGCACAACTGGCTGGCGATGGTCGCGGCGATTCGCACCGGTATCGAGCGCGACGGTTGCGACGGCGTATTGCTGCTGCACGGCACCGATACCCTGGCCTACAGCGCCGCCGCCCTGAGCTTTCTCCTGCTCGGCCTGCCGGTGCCGGTGATGCTCAGCGGCTCGATGCTGCCGGCCGGGGCCGAAGGCAGCGATGCCTGGGGCAACCTGTTCGGCGCCATGCGCGCGCTGCAAGCCGGCGTCACGCCGGGCGTGCACCTGTACTTCAATGGCGCGCTGCTGCATGGCGCACGGGTCAGCAAGCTGCGCAGCGACGCCTTCGACGCCTTCCACGTGCTGCCGCGCCAACGCCAGAGCGCCCGCGCCGAAAGCATCCCGGCCAGCATCGACTATCGCCAGCCGCGTCAGCCGGTCAACCTGGCCGTACTGCCGTTTTATCCCGGCATCCAGGCCAGCCATGTACGCGCCCTGCTCGACAGCGGCACACAAGGTCTGCTGCTGGAATGCTACGGCAGCGGCACCGGGCCGGCGGATGATGCCGAGCTGCTCGCTGTACTCAAGGCTGCGCATGATCGCGGCGTGGTACTGGTCGCCATCAGCCAGTGCGCCCACGGGCATATCGAGTTCGGCGTGTATGCGGCCGGCAGTCAACTGGCCAGTGCGGGGCTGATCTCTGCGGGCGGTATGACCCGCGAAGCCGCACTGGGTAAACTGTTCGCCCTGCTCGGCGCGGGCCTGAGCCAAACCGAAGTGGAACACTGGTTTGCCCTGGATGTCTGTGGTGAACGCGCCGATTGAAGCTTGGGCCCTTGCAGCTAGGCTGTAAGGGCTTTACTAAACCAACGAGGTTGCCAGCATGCCCATCCGCATTCCCGTCGAAATCCGCCCGATCAGCGCCGCTGATCAGGCCGCCTGGCTGCCGCTGTGGCAGGGCTATCAACGTTTCTACATGACCGAGATTAACGCAGCGACCAGCGACATCACCTGGCAGCGCTTTCTCGACCCGGCCGAGCCGATGCATGCCGCGCTGGCCTGGCACGAGGGCAAAGCCATTGGCCTGGTGCACTGGATCTACCACCGCTCGACCTGGACGGTTGGCGACTATTGCTACCTGCAGGACCTGTTTATCGCCAAGGATGTGCGCAGCAGCGGCACCGGTCGCAAGCTGATCGAGCACGTCTACCAGCAGGCTAAGGCCGCAGGCTGCTCACGCACCTACTGGCTGACTCATGAGAGCAATAGCCGCGCCATGCTGCTGTATGAACGCATCGCCGAGCGCTCGGGGTTTATCCAATACCGAAAACTGTTCTGAGAATCTGCTTACGGTCTGCTGCGCGTCGGCCCTACTGCGTTAAAAACCGGCTGGTGCGCCAGCCCGGTCGGAAGCCGCTTGCGGCTAACGCGCTTTAGCGCGGCCCGTAGGGCGAGTGAAACGAGTAATGCTCATGTACAGCTCGTACACTCCGCTTCCTTGCCGCTTTGACCAGCCGAAGGCTGTTACTAACGTAGCGCCTTGCATGGCTCTAGCTCGCAAGATCGTAAACAGGTTCTTCGCTCGCTGACCTTCTGGTCAGAAATTTTGAGCCTGGTCTTGCCGCCGGTAAATGATGGCGCTATCGTCTGCGCCACGCCGGCCAATGAGCCGTTCGCGCACCTGGATCAGCAGACAGGGTAAACACTGAGCTGGCTAACCTGAACCCACCTTCAGAGGAGCCAACTCAATGGCTGCTACCCGTATCTGGATCAAAAACCCCCTCGCGATTTTCACCGCCAACACCCTCGACGCCGCCGGCGGCCTGGTGATTGAAAACGGCGTCATCAGTGAACTGCTTACAGCCGGCCAACAGCCGAGCCAGCCCTGCGATCAGACCTTCGATGCCCGCGAGCATGTGGTGCTGCCAGGGCTGATCAATACCCACCACCACTTCTATCAAACCCTCACCCGCGCCTGGGGTCCGGTGGTCAATCAGCCGTTGTTCCCCTGGCTGAAAACCCTCTACCCGGTATGGGCGCGCCTGACCCCAGAGAAGCTCGCACTGGCCAGTAAGGTCGCGCTGGCCGAATTGTTGCTGTCCGGCTGCAGCACCGCCGCGGATCACCACTACCTGTTCCCCGGCGGCCTGGAAAACGCCATCGACGTACAGGTCGAGGCCGTACGCGAACTGGGCATGCGCGCCATGCTCACCCGTGGTTCGATGAGCCTGGGCGAGGCCGATGGCGGCCTGCCGCCGCAACAGACCGTGCAGCAAGGTGAAGTGATTCTGGCCGACAGCCAACGCTTGATTCAGCAGTACCACCAGCGTGGCGACGGCGCGCAGATCCAGATCGCCCTGGCGCCCTGCTCGCCGTTCTCGGTGACCCAGGACATCATGCGCCAAAGCGCCGAACTGGCCGCAGAGCTGGACGTGCGCCTGCACACCCACCTGGCGGAAACCTTGGACGAAGAAGACTTCTGCCTGCAGCGCTTCGGCCTGCGCACCGTGGATTATCTGGACAGCGTCGGCTGGCTCAGCTCACGCACCTGGCTGGCCCACGGCATCCACTTCAACCCGGATGAAATCCAACGCCTCGGCGCAGCCGGCACCGGCATCTGCCACTGCCCAAGCTCGAATATGCGCCTGGCCTCCGGCATCTGCCCGACCCTCGACCTAGAAGCAGCCGGCGCGCCCATCGGCCTCGGTGTCGATGGCTCGGCCTCCAACGATGCCTCCAACATGATCCTCGAAGCGCGCCAGGCCCTGTATATCCAGCGCCTGCGCTACGGGGCCGAGAAGATCACCCCGGAACTGGTGCTGGGCTGGGCCAGCAAGGGTTCAGCCAAGCTGCTGGGGCGAAGCGACATCGGCGAACTGGCGGTGGGTAAGCAGGCTGACCTGGCCTTCTTCAAGCTCGACGAACTGCGCTTCTCCGGCAGCCACGACCCAATCTCGGCATTGCTGCTGTGCGGCGCTGACAAGGCCGACCGGATGATGATCGGCGGCCAATGGCGGGTGATCGACGGGCAAATCGAAGGGTTGGATGTGGCGCAGCTGATCGCCGACCACCGTCAGGCGGCCAAGGAACTGATCGCCGGCTAGCACTCAGAGAAACGTAGGGTGGGTTAGGCGCTGGTGCATCACTGTCGGTTAACTCAACTTTGACAGCGCCGTAACCCACCAGAGAGGCTGATACCGCCTGGTGGGTTACACGCCGCACTGCCACCGAGCCGTCTGCTAGATAGTCGCTAGCGCCGCTAACCCACCCTACGATTTGCATACTCGCAACCGAGCCGAAGCAGATCCGAGTCAGCGTCCTAGAACACCGACCAGCCAATCCGCTCGCTGAGCAGTTCGAGCGCTTTAATGCCTGCCAGCGAGTTACCGGCGGCGTTCAACTCAGGCGACCACACGCACACGCTAAAACGCCCCGGCACCACCGCGACGATACCGCCACCGACTCCACTTTTGCCCGGCAAGCCGACGCGGTAGGCAAAGTTGCCCGCCTCGTCATACAGGCCACTGGTGGCCATGATCGCGTTGACCTGTTTGCTCTGCCGCGCCGTAAGAATCTGCGCGCCGCTGTGCTTGCAGAAGCCGTCGTTAGCCAGAAAGCAAAAGGCACGCGCCAAATCAGCACAACTCATGCGCAGCGCGCAGTAACTGAAATAGCTGCGCAGCACCGCCTCCACATCGTTATGGAAGTTGCCGAAGGATTGCATCAGGTACGCCGCCGCGGCGTTGCGCGCACGGTGCTGGTATTCCGAGTCGGCGACCCGGCTGTCCACCAGCACCTCAGGGTTGCCGGCCAGGCGCCGAACAAAATCGCGCATCGACAGCACAGGCGCGGCAAAGCGCGACTGGTTGATATCGCAGATCACCAGCGCACCAGCATTGATAAATGGATTACGTGGCCGACCGCGCTCAAGCTCCAGCTGCACCAACGAGTTAAACGGCTGACCGGAGGGCTCATGGCCCAGGCGCTGCCAGATATCCTCGCCGGAATGCTGAATGGCCTGCACCAGGCTGAAGACTTTGGAGATGCTCTGCACGGAAAACGCCGTATCCGCATCGCCGGCGCAGTACAGCTCGCCGTCGTTGCTGTACACCGCAATAGCCAGCTGATTGGCCGGCACGTCGGCCAGCGCCGGAATGTAGTCGGCTACTTTGCCCTGACCAATCAGTGGGCGGACTTGATCGAGAATTTCATTCAACAGCGCTTGCATGCTCAGGCTCACCACAAGGCCCGAGCGCACCTCGGACGATGGCAGGTAGACGCCAACGCGGCATAGCGGATCACATAGCAATGGTGCCCCGCAACCTAGCCCTCGGTTGACGACCCCGTAGGGTGGATGACGCTGTATCCATCCACCAAACCGCGAGGGTGGATGAGAAAGACGTCATCCACCCTGAACAGCCCTGGCGTACCTCAACGCGCCGGCTAGAACTTTTCCGGGCGCAGCACTTCCACCTGAGTGAGGTAGCAGACCATGGCGAAATTCTCGTAGTAGCGGGCCTGCAGATGCTCGGCAATGCGTTCAGCCACATCCCGCGCACAGATGATCTCCAGGCGGATATTGCCCTCGGCTTCCCAGCCCGCGCTGCGTACGCCACGGCCACCGCGACCGCGCGCATCGGAAATGGTCCAGCCGGGCGCTCCAAGTGCAGGCAGGTCAGCTTCCAGTTTTTTCTCCAGCGCCGCTTCACAAATCACGGTCAGCAGGGTGCGCACATGTGCGTTCATATCAGAACCCCCAGGCAATAAGCTGTTCAGCCAGCATCAGGTACAGCGGGATGCCCAGCAGAATGTTGAAGGGAAAGGTGATACCCAGTGAAGCGGTCAGCGACAGTGACGGGTTGGCTTGTGGCAAGGCCAGACGCAGCGCCGCCGGCACGGCGATGTAAGAGGCCGATGCGGCCAGCGTCGCCAGCACCGCCGTACCGCCCAGGCTTAGGCCCATAAAGCGAGCCAACAGCGCACCGATCAGCGCGCCAAAAAGCGGCATCAGCAAGGCAAAACCCAGCAGGCGCAGACCAAATTGCTTGAGCGCGCCAAGTTGCCCGGAGGCAATCAGGCCCATTTCCAACAGGAAGAACGCCAGCACCGGTTTGAACATGCTGGTGTAAAGCGGCTCCAGCGGCTTGATGCCCTCTTTGCCAGCGATTGCGCCAATGATCAGGCCGCCTAGCAGCAACATGATGCTCTTGCCCAGGAAGATCTCCCGGCCCAGTTCGCCCCAGTCGGTATCGCGCGCCAGCCCCTTGGCCAGGAGAATGCCGACCAGAATCGCCGGGATCTCCAGAATCGCCACAAACAGCGGCATGTAGCTTTCGAATTCGATGCCCTTGGCCAGCATGTAGGCCACCACCACGGCAAAGGTACCGGCACTGACCGAACCATAGTGCGCCGCCACAGCCGCCGCATTGACCCGGTCAAAGCCCAGGCCGCGCAATACGGCAAACGCCAGCAGCGGTAACACCACGCCGAGCCCCAGCACCAACCCCGCCTGGCCGAGCAGTTGCCAGCTGGCTTGCTCGGCCAACTCCACGCCACCGTGCAGACCAATCGCCAGCAGCAATAGGATCGACAGGGTTTCATACAAGGCTGGCGGCAGTTTCAGCTCACTTTTCAGCAGGCCAGCAACCAGCCCGAAGACAAAAAACAGCACAACCGGATCCAGACTCACAGTGCATACCTCTGCCGATTCACCTGAAGGTAGACGCAGGTGGCGTCATACCTCGTACATAAAAGGTCATGCCCCTCCGCAAGCGTGCTGATACTCGCAGTTTGCGCCCAGCCAGACTACAGAGCCTTGCTGAGCGTAGCGGGGCATAACCGAAAAAAAGGGAGCCCTAAGGCTCCCTCGGGACTCAGGCACGCGGCCTAAAACCCTTACCAACGCTGCTCAACAGCAGCGCTGGCGATGTAAAAAGAAGCCCCAAAAAAGCCATTCAAATGCCTGTTCAAACAGCCGGGGCTTCTGAGGTTAACCGTCGATTTCCACCAGTACATCGCCCGGGTTGACCCGGTCGCCCTTAGCCACATGCACCGCTTTCACGGTACCGGCAATCGGCGCCTGCACTTCGGTTTCCATCTTCATCGCTTCGCTGATCAGCACCGCCTGGCCGGCCTTGACCGTATCGCCGACCTTAACCAGCACGTCGACGATATTGCCCGGCATGCTGGTGCTGACATCACCCGGCGCACTGGCCTGCTTACGCTTGTTGCCGCTGCCGGCAACAAAATCGTTGAGCGGCTCGAACACCACTTCTTCCGGCATACCGTCGATAGATAGGTAGAAGTGGCGCTTGCCGTCGCTCTTCACGCCGACACCGGTGATGTCGACGCGGTAGCTTTCGCCGTGCACGTCCACCACAAACTCGGTCGGCACGCCTTCGCCACCAGCTGGGGCCACACCGCCCGCTTCGGGAATGGGCAGCAGCACTTCCGGGGTCAGGCTGCCGGCGGCGCGCTCTTCGAGGAACTTACGCCCGATGTCCGGGAACATGGCATAGGTCAGCACGTCTTCTTCGGAGTGCGCCAGGCTGCCCACTTCCTCACGCAGCTTGGCCATTTCCGGCTTGAGCAGGTCCGCCGGGCGCACATCGATCACGTCTTCACTGCCGATCGCCTGCTTGCGCAGCTGCTCGTTGATCTTGCCCGGCGCCAGGCCATAACGGCCCTGCAGGTAGAGCTTCACCTCGTTGGTGATGGTCTTGTAGCGCTCGCCGGCCAGCACGTTGAACACCGCCTGGGTGCCGACAATTTGCGAGGTCGGCGTCACCAGCGGTGGGAAGCCGAGGTCTTCACGCACGCGCGGGATTTCCGCGAACACTTCGTTGATGCGATTCAGCGCGCCCTGCTCTTTGAGCTGGTTGGCCAGGTTGGACATCATCCCGCCCGGCACCTGATTGACCTGCACGCGGGTGTCGACGGTGGTGAACTCGCTCTCAAACTGGTGGTACTTCTTGCGCACGGCATGGAAGTACAGGCCGATGTCCTGCAGCAGTGCCAGGTCCAAACCGGTGTCGTACGGGCTGCCCTTGAGCGCCGCCACCATCGATTCCGTGCCCGGATGGCTGGTGCCCCAGGCCATACTGGAGATGGCGGTGTCGATATGGTCGGCACCGGCTTCAATCGCCTTCATCTGGCACATCGCGCCCATGCCGGCGGTGTCGTGGCTGTGGATAAACACCGGCAGATCGACCTCGGCCTTCAGCGCCGTGACCAAGTCAAAGGCCGCATAGGGCGTCAGCAGCCCGGCCATGTCCTTGATCGCCACCGAGTCGATGCCCATGGCCTGCATGGCCTTGGCCTGCTTCACGTAGGCTTCGACCGTGTGCACCGGGCTGACGGTGTAGCTCAGCGTGCCTTGGGCATGCTTGCCGGCGGCTTTCACCGCCTCGATCGATACGCGTAGGTTACGCACGTCGTTCATCGCGTCGAAGATGCGGAATACGTCGATTCCGTTGACTGCCGCCTTGGCCACGAAGGCTTTGACCACATCGTCGCTGTAGTGGCGGTAGCCGAGCAGGTTCTGCCCGCGCAGGAGCATCTGCAGCCGGGTATTGGGCAGCGCTGCCTTGAGTTTGCGCAGGCGCTCCCACGGGTCTTCCTTGAGGAAGCGAATGCAGGCGTCGAAGGTCGCGCCACCCCAGACTTCCAGCGACCAGTAGCCAACCTGATCGAGCTTGTCGCAGATCGGCAGCATGTCCTCGGTGCGCATGCGCGTGGCAAGCAGCGACTGGTGGGCATCGCGCAGGACGGTGTCAGTGACGGTGATTTTTTTGTGAGTAGCGGGCTTGCTCATGTTCTGATCCTTCCCTTACAGGCCGGCGTGGGCAGCAATGGCGGTGGCGATGGCGATGGCCAGGTGCGACGGGTTGCGCTTGATCGAGTACTCGGTCAGCTCAGGGTGCGCCTCGACGAAACTGGTGTTGAACTGACCACTGCGGAATTCCGGGTTACGCAGAATTTCCTGGTAATAGGCGGCGGTGGTTTTCACCCCCTGCACACGCATGTCGTCCAGGGCGCGCAGGCCGCGGGCCAGGGCTTCTTCCCAGGTCAGCGCCCAGACCACAAGCTTCAGGCACATGGAGTCGTAATACGGCGGAATGGTGTAACCGGTGTAGATCGCCGTGTCGGTGCGCACACCAGGGCCGCCAGGGGCGTAGTAGCGGGTGATCTTGCCGAACGAGGGCAGGAAATTGTTCTTCGGGTCTTCGGCATTGATGCGGAACTGCAGGGCAAAGCCACGGTGGATGATGTCTTCCTGCTTGACCGACAGTTCCAGACCGGACGCGATACGGATCTGCTCGCGGACGATGTCGATGCCGGTGATTTCCTCGGTGATGGTGTGTTCCACCTGCACCCGGGTGTTCATCTCCATGAAGTACACCTCGCCCTCGGCAAGCAGGAACTCCACGGTACCGGCGTTTTCATAACCGACCGCCTTGGCCGCGCGCACGGCGAGATCGCCGATATAGGCGCGTTGCTCAGGGGTCAGCTGCGGGCTGGGGGCGATTTCAATAAGCTTCTGGTTGCGCCGCTGGATCGAGCAGTCGCGCTCAAACAAGTGCACCACATTGCCAAAGCTGTCACCGAGGATCTGCGCTTCGATGTGCTTGGGATTAACGATGCATTTTTCCAGGAACACTTCCGCCGAACCGAAGGCCTTGGTGGCTTCGGAAATCACTCGAGGGAAGGCTTGTTCGAGTTCTTCGCGGCTGTTGCAGCGGCGAATACCGCGACCGCCACCGCCGGAAGTGGCCTTGAGCATCACCGGATACCCGATGCGGTCGCCCTCGCTCAGGGCTTCGGCGATATCCGCCACGTTGCCTTCAGTGCCCGGCGTCACCGGTACACCGGCCTTGATCATGCTGCGCCGCGCTTCCGTTTTGTCGCCCATGCGGCGGATCACTTCGGCGCTCGGGCCGATAAATTTGATCCCGCGCTCGGCGCAGATTTCCGCCAGTTCGGCGTTTTCCGAGAGAAAGCCATAACCCGGATGCAAGGCATCACAGCCGGTTTCCACGGCCAGGTTGACCAGCTTGCGCGGGTTCAGATAACCCGCCAGCGGGTCCTCACCAATGCCATGCGCCTCGTCTGCACGTTTGACGTGCAGGGCATGGCGGTCGGCATCGGAATACACCGCGACCGAACGAATATTCATTTCGGCACAGGCTCGCACAATGCGTACGGCAATCTCACCGCGGTTGGCTATCAGGATTTTCTTGATCACGAGCCAGCATCCTCGATCACGTGAACAGGCAACCGACAAAACGGTCGACGTGTGACCGCAACAGCAACGGCGGTCAGGCGCCCAAACTACGCCGAGCGGGTGAATAACCAAAATCAATATTTATTGGGTTTAGTATTAGCTAAGACTTATAGTTACCCGCAGAACCGCCAGCCATATAGGTAATAAGCGTGCGTAAGTCTCTGCTGCGTATGACATTTCGTCAGCTTCGGGTATTCCGCTCTGTGTGCAGCCATCTGTCTTACAGCCGCGCGGCCGAGGAGATGGCCCTGACTCAGCCCGCCGTCAGCCTGCAGATCCGCCAACTGGAGGAGCTGATCGGCCAGCCACTGTTTGATTACGTCGGCAAGAAGCTCTACCTGACCGAAGCGGCCGAAGCCCTGCAACGCGCCAGCGCGGATATTTTTGGCCGCCTGGAAAGCTTCGATATGCAGCTGTCCGACCTGCAGGGTTCACTGCAAGGGCAATTGAGCCTGGCGGTAGAATCCAGCGCCAAGTACTTCATTCCTCACCTGTTCGCCGCTTTTCGCCGGCAATACCCGGAAGTTAACTTACAGCTGGTGGTCACCAATCACAGCCAGGCGATCAAGCGCCTGAACGCCAATCGCGATGATTTGCTGATCATGTCGCGGGTGCCCACGGATATGAATCTGGAGTTTCTGCCCTTCCTGAATAACCCGATCATCGCCGTGGCGCCGCCCGATCACCCCCTTTGCAACCAGGGCGCCTTGAGCCTGCCAGACCTCACACCCTTCCCGCTGCTGATCCGCGAAGCCGGCTCGGGCACCCGCCAGGCCTGCGAAGAGTATTGCCACCAGAAGCGTGCGCACTTCGCCCACACCTTGGAAGTAGGCTCTATAGAAGGACAGTGTGAAGGGGTGATCGCCGGCCTCGGCCTGGCGCTACTGCCACGCCACGCGGTACGCCGCGAGCTGGAGTGCGGCGCCCTGCGTGAACTGCCGGTGACCGAGCTGCCGCTGCTACGCAGCTGGTGCCTGGTGCACCCGCGCGGCAAATACCTGTCACCGGTGGCCCAGGCGTTTTTCGCCTTCGTGCGCGATCAACGCAGCCTGATCAACGCCCTGGCAGAGCGTTTCGCTGAGCCGGCGCCTGCTTCCCAGCCAGGTAGTTAGCGGCAATCAGCTCAGGGTAATCCACCCACTGCTGCTGTAACCGGCGCTGCTCGGCATGCGCCTCGATGGCGCGACGGTATTCCATGCGGCGCTGATCGAGGATCTTGCGCCGTGCTTTGGCGTCGCTATTTTCATGCGCCTGCGGTTTATCCAGATAGCCAGACATAGGGGCAACTCCCAAGCTGAATAAGGGAGTACCAGCATCGACTTTGGATATGACGGTTTGATGGCTGCGCGATAACGGGCCGATGACATCAGCCGCGGCGCGCCGAAACAGGGCTCAGCGCT
Organism: Pseudomonas sp. MIL19; assembly: GCF_028680365.1. Taxonomy (NCBI): domain Bacteria; kingdom Pseudomonadati; phylum Pseudomonadota; class Gammaproteobacteria; order Pseudomonadales; family Pseudomonadaceae; genus Pseudomonas; species Pseudomonas sp. MIL19. Next base: position 68,117 of record NZ_JAPPVG010000011.1, read on the forward strand.
GCGCAACCCTACGAGTAGCCTCGCGGATCACGCTGGGACGTATTCGGACGACCAACTGAACGGCCTGCAGCGCCTCAGTCTTCGCTGCTCTTATGCGTCTTCGGCGAAAGGCGCAGGCTGCGCAGACTGCGCTTAACGCTCTTGAGGTGGTTAACCAGGCCTGGACCGCGGGCCATGGCCACGCCCATGGCGAGCACGTCGATCACCACCAGGTGAGCGATGCGCGAGGTCAGCGGGGTGTAGATCTCAGTGTCCTCCTGAACGTCGATGGCCAGGTTGACCGTGGCCAAATCGGCCAGCGGGGTCTGGCTCGGACACAGCGTAATCAGCGTCGCGCCGGTCTCACGCACCAGGTTGGCGGTGATCAGCAAATCCTTGGAGCGCCCGGACTGGGAGATGCAGATGGCCACGTCCGTCGGCTTCAAGGTCACCGCACTCATCGCCTGCATATGCGGGTCGGAATAAGCCGCGGCCGTAAGCAGCAAACGGAAGAATTTGTGCTGCGCATCCGCCGCCACCGCGCCAGACGCACCAAAACCGTAAAACTCGACGCGCTGGGCGTTGGCGATAGCCGCGATGGCCTTTTGCAGGGCCTGGGTGTCGAGCTTCTCGCGCACCTCGATCAAGGTGTGCAGGGTGGTGTCAAAAATCTTCAGGCTGAAGTCGGCGACCGAGTCATCTTCATGAATCGCGAACTGACCAAAGCTGGCACCGGCCGCCAGGCTCTGCGCCAGTTTGAGTTTTAGGTCCTGAAAGCCGGTGCAGCCAATCGCCCGGCAGAAGCGCACGATAGTCGGCTCGCTGATGCCGACACTGTGTGCCAGTTCAGCCATGGAGCTGTGCATGACTGACGCAGGGTCGAGCAGAACATGTTCAGCGACTTTGAGTTCTGATTTGCGAAGTAGATCGCGCGACTGGGCAATGTGTTGCAACAGGTTCACAGGTTTAGGCTCGACATTTGGCTAACGAATCCATCAAGCACGCCGCATCTGAGTATTGACTCGGTTATGATCGGCGTACGACGGGTTGTAGTGGTCTTGTAGTTATACTACATGACCGCCGCTCCCGCACTGCTAAACCAAGTCGGAGTTCCCACCTTGAGCATTCCCTGCGACATGCTGGTGTTTGGCGGCACCGGCGATCTGGCCCTGCATAAACTGCTGCCAGCGCTCTACCACCTGCACCGCGCCGGTCGTCTGCACGTCGATACGCGTATTCTTGCCCTGGCCCGTAGCGCCCACAGCCGTAGCGCTTATCAAGCCCTGGCCGAGCGCCATTGCCGCGCTCAAGTGGCGCGTAAAGACTTCGACAACGAGACCTGGGCCAGCTTTGCTGCACGCCTCGACTACTTTGCTATGGACGCCAGCCAGAGCGCCGACTTCGGCCGCCTAAGCAAACGCCTGGGCGAAGACCATGAGCGTGTGCGCATCTACTACCTGGCCACCGCGCCCGACCTGTTCGAAGACATTGCCTCGCACCTGAAGGTCGCCCGCCTGGCCGGGCCCAAGGCGCGCATCGTGCTGGAAAAACCCATCGGCCACTCACTGCAGTCAGCCCAGGCCATCAACGCGGCCATCGGCGCGGTGTTCGATGAGTCGCGGGTGTTCCGCATTGATCACTACCTGGGCAAGGAGACGGTGCAAAACCTGATGGCGCTGCGCTTCGCCAACGCGCTATTCGAGCCGATCTGGCGCACCGGGCATATCGACCATGTGCAGATCAGCGTGTGCGAAACCCTCGGCGTGGAAAACCGCGGTGCCTACTACGAAAAAGCAGGGGCCATGCGCGATATGGTGCAGAACCACCTGCTGCAGTTGCTCTGCCTGGTGGCCATGGAGGCGCCCGTGCGCTTCGACGCCGAAGCGGTGCGCAACGAGAAGGTGAAAATCCTCGAAGCGCTGAAACCCATTACCGGCCTCGACGTGCAGGACAAGACCGTGCGTGGCCAATACACCGCCGGCAAGATCGGCGGCCAGGAAGTGCCGGCCTACTACTTCGAAAAGAACGTCGACAACGACAGCGACACCGAAACCTTCGTCGCCGTCCAGGCCGAGATCGACAACTGGCGCTGGGCCGGCGTGCCGTTCTACCTGCGCACCGGCAAACGCCTGGGGCATAAGACGTCGGAAATTCTGATCCAGTTCAAGCCGGTGCCACATCAACTGTTTGGTGGTGGCGAAGCCAACCGCCTGCTGATTCGCCTGCAACCGGAAGAACGCATCAGCCTGCAACTGATGGGCAAAAGTCCCGGCAAGGGCATGCACCTGCAACCCGTGGAACTCGACCTCAACCTGGCCGACGCCTTCCACAAGCAGCGCCGCTGGGACGCCTACGAACGCCTGCTGCTCGACGTGATCGAAGGCGACTCAACGCTGTTTATGCGCCGCGACGAAGTTGAAGCGGCGTGGAACTGGGTCGACCCGATCATCAAGGGCTGGCACCAACACTACCAGAGCCCACGCCCTTACCCAGCAGGCAGCGACGGCCCGGAACAGGCCAGCAACCTGTTGGAACGTCATGAACGGCAGTGGATGGAATAGTCCAACGCGTAGCCCGTAGGATGGGTTGAACGCAACGACACCCATCACCCGCCATCACGGTCATTGCCGTGATGGCTTACTGAACCTGAACTGCAGCCGCTGGCCGCGCCCGGCGGAAGTACAGCAGCACCAGCGGCAATGCCAGCAGGCCCAAGCCCCCGGCACATACAAACAACGCCTGATAACCCAGCCACTTAGCCAGCAAACCACTGGTTGCGCCAACCAGGCCGGCCAGCAACAGCTGCACACTGGCCTGCAAGGTAAAGTCGGCGCCCTCATGCTCCGGCCGGCACTGGTGCATCATCACCGCGAACAAAGCGACCGTGGACATGCCATCGGCGGCTTGCTCGAACAACGCCACGGAGTAAACCAGCGCACTGTTGCCACCGGCATTTACCAGCAGGGCCATGGCCGCAATCCCGACAGCCTGCAACAGACCGAACCCGAGCAGCGCACGCAGCGCGCCAATCCGGGCATACAACAGCCCCCCGATAAACGCGCCAGCGATGCCGGCAAGGCTGCTGATCAAGGTCAACTGGCCCAACTCGGCATTACTCCAACCCTGATCCACTAGCATCGGCTTGATCATCGGTGAACCCAGCGCATCACCCAGCTTGAAGCTCAGCAGCACCGCCAACCAAAAGAGCATGCTTGGCTGCATCATCAAGCCGCGATAATGCCGCAGTAATAGGCCTGGCCCGGCAGGCTCTGCCTGCGCCGGCTGGAACGGCAGTTCGCGCTGCTCGTTAAAGCGCCAGATCGGCACCGTCATTAGCACCAGCAGCGCCGCTACCAACCCCAGACTGAGGTGCCAACCCAAGGTATCCATCGCCAGTAACAGACCACTGCCACTCATCAACATGCCGACCTTATAACCGCCGACCTGCAGGCTGTTACCCAGCCCGCGCCAGCGCTCCGGCAGCAGCCTCACAGCCAAGCCATCGGTAGCGATGTCCTGGGTCGAGGCGGCCAGATTAACTAGCAGTAACAAGCCAACCAGCAGCAAAAAATAGCTGTCGAACAGCCGCTCGGGATTGATCAGCGCCAAACCCGTAACGATGGCGATAACAACCACCTGCAACGGCAGAATCCAACCTCGATGATGGCCCAGCCGCGGCGATGCCAAGCGATCCACCCACGGCGCCCAAAGCACCTTGAGCAGCCAGGGCAATGCCAGCAACTTGAGCAGGCCGATCAACGCCAGATCAACGCCATGCTGACGCAGCAGCACCGGCAACGAATGCGCCAGCAGCCCCGAGGGTAACCCCTGAGCACAGTAGAGCGAGGCCAATAGGATCAAGGTGGCATTGGCTGGGCGACTGTCAGGCTGCAGCATCGGCAATCCTCTACTCACAGAACGCGCGACAGTAGCGAGGAGCGCTGCATTACACAAATATCGGCCCTTCATACCCAAGCAATTTCAGCTGCATACCGATTCAGCCAAACACGGCCCCTGAATAACGCCATAAGCCTGCGGTCGTTAATTTAAACGCCAGAGCGGCTTAAGAATGCATCCAACAGCTTATTGGCGCCATTGAATCGCCATCATTACTGTGATGAAATTGGCACCGCTCGCAAGGTTGCGAACGAAAGACCAAGGCTTCACGGATGAACATTTTGCCCCTGCGCTCAATGTGCCTGCCCTGAAGTGCCCACAAGCTTCAGGAGCGTCTCTATTGTTCATCGCCTTGCATACCCGGTGTTCGCCCGCATTACGCATCACGGCTTTAGCCATCGCCATCAGCTTAGGCACCAGCAGTTGCGCAACAATCGATAACTTCGCCAAAAGCAACAGCGCCAACATCAACTGCATGGCCGGCGGCTTGTTAGGTGCAGTCGCTGGGGCTGCAGTCGGGGCCGCAACCAAAGGTGACAGTGGCGCCATCATAGGTGGCGCCGTTATCGGTGCTGCCGCTGGTTGCGGCATGGCCCTGCTGTACAAAAACCGCCTGGATAAGCTGGAGCAACTGGCGCGCGAGGAAAACCTCAAGATGCAGCTGGAAACCCTGCAGACCCCTGGCAGTACTCCCAGCGCAGCCCCCGAACAAGCCGGCATAGTCGCGCAGATCGAAGATCAGGGCATGTTCCCGGTCGGCAGCGCCACGCTCAGCAGCGATGGGCAACGCCAAGTACGCAAGCTGGCGAGTGCCTTTGCCCCCCTACCCGGTCAACCAAAAAACTCGGCGATTCTGGTAGTTGGCCACACCGATGCCACCGGCAGCGCGCAAGGCAACCAGCAACTGTCTGAACGCCGCGCTAAGGCTGTAGCAAGTATCCTGGCCGAACAGGGCATTGATCGTGAACGTATGTTCTTTCAGGGGGCAGGTGCCTCCAGGCCAATTGCCGACAACAGTGACAGCCTGCAACGCGGTAAGAATCGTCGCGTCGAGATAGTCGAAGTCAACGACCGCACCACCTTGGTAAAGCGGGTCAATGCCGAACAGAACAACCCAAAATACCTCGCTCACGGCACCTCGACTGAAGCAACTGCGCCGGTATCGATCAAGGCCTCAACGAGAGACGCCGCCACCAAACCGGTTACGAGCAAGGATACGGCAGTCGCTAAGAGCACCAGCAGTACTAGCCCGTCGAGCAGCGCTGCAGCACGCGTGCGCAAAGGCAATGTGATCGATTTTGGCGGCCAGCCCGCGATTGTCAGCAACTGGACGCTAGGCCAGGCCATCACGCCGAAAAGTGGCGGTTTCGCCATAATTTCTACGGCAAATGCGGCCGACATCCCCATGAGCAGCTGCGAAAGCGATAAGCCGCGCCAAAGTGGTGAGGTATTCAACTTGGCCAGCGGTAAAGCCTTGGAAACCCATGCCACCACCGATTACCTACCGGGGTACAACAACCGCGTATGGGCGCAGACGGTCAATGGCCACCTGGTGACGATTTCCCCCGTATCCATACTGCGCGACGCCGCCGCAGTAGATCGCCAGCCCTTCGTACAAGTAGTGCCGAACTACGATACCGGCAATCGCAAAGCCCTGGTCAAGGCCAGCGCCATCGCTAACACATACGAAGGCGAAGACCGTGTGCTCTATCGCGTATTCGTAAGCAACCCGCAAGAACCAGTTTCCTGCCTGGATGTGGTGTTCAGTAAAGGCAACTCACAAGCAACAGACGGCATGCTCTTCTATCCGAAAAACAATGGCGAAGCCTACAGCGCCCGGTTCATTCCGGTTCGTACCTAATACAAGGAACTCAAGATGGAAGATTTCAGCTTCAATGCGCTGATGGCTTTGGCCCTGGCCAACAAACTGGTGACAGGTGCGGTGATCTCCACCCTGCTGTCGGCACTTCTGATCAAGGTCTACTGGGACAAAGTCGGCTATTTTTTGATGCGCGTATGGCACGGTACCCCAGTGATTGGCACCGTAGCGCGCCTGGCCAGCGGCAGCACCAGCACCGACCACAAGAAGTGGCTGCTTAGCGAAGCTTCGCTATGCAACAACTACTACGACTACTACCAGGACGTTGGGGACAAAAGCTCCGACTACTACAACAAGTGCGAGTCCTACCTAGACACTATCGGTGAAGGAGACCGCCGTGAGCGTCCGATCTGGGTGCTGGTGCTTATCTTTCTGCTGATTCTCTTTGAAGCCGTAGGTTTCGCCTATGTACTGGTGCCTTTTATTAACCAGAACCTGTCATCCAATGACCAAGCCTATCTGGGCTGGATGGCCGCATTTCTCCTGTCGATTATCTCCGCAGGCTTTGCTGAAGCTGCAGGCCGGGCAATCCATCACAACTCACTGGTTAACAAGGCTCGCCACTGGTGGGAAGGCGATCAGGATGAGAATAAAGTCACTCCGCTGAAACAAGTGCAGCCGGGTGTACGTATCAAAGAAACCGAGAAGGACGAAGGCGGAAAGGACTACAACCGTATTCTGGCGCGCATCGTTACCAATCAAACCGTAACCCCACGGCATGGCTGGATCGTCGGCTGCGCCCTAGTGGTCATGATCATGGCCTGTGCAGCGTTCGGTATACGCGCTTATCAGCTCAAGAGCATCGAAACCGAAATGGTTGGCAACCCGAGCGTGTTTGCCGAGCAAAGCTACGAAAGCAGCGCCAGCCCCTTCGAACTGCCGGAGGACTCCGCAGCAGTGAACCAGGAAGCCAGCGACAGCACCCTGACTGACAAAATGGATGCGATTCGCAGCGCCTCGCTGATCACCTTTGTGGTGCTCTCGGTCATCTACGTCGCTATCCAGGCAGTCAGCGTATGGCTAGCGTCGATCTTCGGCTTCGCCGGGGTCGAATCGAAGAAGGCCTGGGAATACACCCACAAATTCAACAACGCCGTTGAGCTTGAGCGCTGGATGGAAAACCAACGCGGCAAAATCGCTGCCCATGCCGACCACAAGCTACGCATGCTGCAAATGAAGCTATCCAAGCGCACAACCACAGACAGCAATGTACAAGCAGCCCTCAAAGGCGCTCACGGACGCGACTTCAATGCCTATGTACTGCGCATGCAGGAAGAGGCTGGCACCCATCGATCACAAGCACAACCGAACCTGCCAAGCGCTGCCAAAGTCCAGCCAATAAGCCCTCCGGCACAGCCAACTGCAACCCCGGCAGCAATAGCCCAACCCACACCAGCAGTGTCTGAAATACAGGCGGAGAGCCCCCCACCAGCAGTCGAAGCAACCCTGGCGGCTGACCACAACGCGCTGCGCAGCAAAGATCTGACCGCCTACAGCGACGAGCAGCTGGGCACCATCTGCCGAGCCAAAGGCTATGACCTGGATGCCGTACTGGCGCTAAGGGCTGAACAACAGCTCTTGAAAGACTTTGAAGAGGTCTAAATGAAACTCAAGGCCCTTTCCGCCTTGCTCCTTTGCCTACCTGCACTCGTGCAGGCAGGCGGCGAGCGCAACGACATTCCCGACTGTTATGGCTATGCCAAGGTTAACGAGTTTCGCCAACCCGGCTCAGGCCGCGAACTGACGGTGATAGTCGACCAAACCATTCCGATGCCAGACAGTATCCAGAAAACCGCCTGGGGGCAGATCAATCGCTTTGTTGCACCTGGCGATAGAGTTCGCCTGTACAGCTTTTCGGCCTTTCTACCTAACCAATTTATGCAACTGCGTTTCGCCGGAGAGCTGAACCAACCGCTCGAAGGCAAGGTGCGCGACAGCATCGGCATGCAATCACTGCGTAGTTTCGATAAGTGCGTAGCAGAGCAGCAAGCCTTCTTTCGCAAGAAGTTTGGCCAGGCCTTCGTCAGCAGCCTGCGCGAAGCATCGGAAGATATTCCGCGCAGTGAGATCTTCCACTCCTTGCGCGACATAGGTGAAGACCTGGCGCGCCAGCCGGCCGAAGAACGGGTAATCCTGCTGCTCTCTGACATGTTGGAAAACAGTGATTTCGGCAGTTTCTACGCCAACAACCGTATCCGCGATTTGCAACCGCAGGGCGAGCTGAGGCGGGTTAGCGACAAGCAACTGTTTGCTGATCTACAGGGTGCAAGGGTCTATGTCGCCGGAGCAGGCTTGGTAACCAAAGATGTTAAGCAAGCCTATCGCTCTGGTAAAACCATGGAGTTGCTACATAGCTTTTGGAAAGGCTACTTCGAAGGTTCTAACGCCAACCTAGTAGCTTTTGGTTCACCCAGTTTGAATATCGACCTGAAATAAGCTGTGCATCACATCCACTCCCAAAACAAGGAATGCACCATGAAAGGCAAGATTCTGGATTTCAATAGCAATAATCGCACTGGCGTCATCAGTGCCGACGATGGTAATCGCTATAACTTCGATATGGGTCAATGGAAAGCTAGCGTACTGCCAAAGAGCGGCGCCAAGGTAGACTTCTCAGTAAACGAAGGTGCAGCCGCAGATATCTATCAAGACCAGGCCGCCTCCGGTTCTTCGAAAAAAATCCCTGCTGCCATTCTGGCGTTTTTTCTTGGCGTTTTTGGTGCACATAAATTCTTTCTTGGTTATAACAAGCAAGGCGTGATCATGCTGTTGACTTTCATCTTCGGCTTTATACTACTGGGCATTCCATCGATGGTAATTGGTGTAATTGCATTCGTTGAATTCATCATGTATTTAATAAAATCGGATGATGAGTTTGAAAATACTTATGTAAATGCCTCTAAACCCTGGTTCTAAAAATAGCTCCTTAAAAACCATAGAAAAGATTTACTTCCTCGATAAAACTGGTGCAGTTTAATATCGCCAACTACCAAACTGAGCGGCATGCTGCTCTCAACATGAGAGCAGCAACTTCACCTAAAAAAACATCCATCACTCGATAACGCCTAGAAATAAATCTATTTGCCTGACCAAGTAGTGTCGATGACTATCCGGAAGACTCGGCAAGTGGAGTCTGGAGTTTTGCCAAAATCATGATGCCTTTTCAGCGCTCTCCTAAACCCAGCTAGGACGTCTTTTTAGAGCGCCTCAAAATCTGTCGTCCTGCTCACGCAACAACTGCGCAAACTGCTCGGCCGGCACTGGCTTGCTGATCAGGTAGCCCTGAACCTCATCGCACTGGTGGCTTTTTAGAAAGTCCAGCTGCGCCTGGGTTTCCACACCTTCGGCAACCACCTTGAGCTCCAGGCTGTGGACCATGGCGATGATCGCGCGGGTGATCGCGGCGTCTTCACTGCCGGGCGTGAGGTCGCGGATAAAGGTTTGGTCGATCTTGACGTAATCCACTGGGAAGCGCTTCAGGTAGCTCAGCGAGGAGTAGCCGGTGCCGAAGTCGTCAATCGCCAGCTTGACCCCCAAATCGCGCAATTGCTGGAAGGTACTAATCACACTTTCGACATTATCCAGCAGCTGGCTTTCGGTCAGTTCTAGCTCGAGAAACTGCGGATCCAGCCCGGTTTCCTTTAGCACCTGACGCACCAGGCTGAGCAGGTTGCCTTGGCGCACCTGGTGCACCGAAAGGTTCACCGAAACGCGAATCTGCGCCAGGCCTTCGTCGCGCCATGCACAGGCTTGTTTACACGCCTGACGCAACACGAACTCGCCAATCGCACCGATCAACCCGGTTTCTTCGGCCAGACCGATAAAGTCGCCCGGCGGCACCAGCCCCAGCTGCGGATGACGCCAGCGCACCAAGGCTTCGGCGGCCAGCAGGCTGTCATCCGCCAGGCCCAATTTGGGCTGGTAGAACACCTCCAACTGGCCTTCTTGGATGCCTTTGCGCAGCTGATTTTCCAGCTGCAGACGCTCCAACGTGCAGGCTTGCAGGTTGTCGGTGAAGAACTGGAAGGTGTTACCCCCCAAGTGCTTGGCGTGCTGGGTGGCCATATTGGCCTGACTGATCAGCGCGGAAATTTCCCGCGCGTTGTCTGGCAGCAAACTAATCCCCAGCGAGGCACTGACCACTAACTCATGGCCGCCAACCGTCATGGGCACACGCAATTTGCTGAGCAGACGACTGGCCAGGCGCGCCAGGCTGGAGAGGCTGCCGTAGGCGTCGATGAGGATGGCAAACTCGTCACCGGACAAACGCGCCAGGGTGTCGGCCTCCGGCACTGCCTGAGTCAGGCGGCGGCTGACCTGCCGGAGCAGCTGGTCAGCCACTTCATGACCGAGGCTGTCGTTGAGCAGTTTGAAGCGATCCAGATCGATGTGCAGCAAAGCGATGCTGCGCCCATTCTGCCGCGCACGCTGGCTGGCCTCATGCAACCGCTGCTTGAACAGGCTGCGATTGGCCAGGCCCGTCAACTCATCATAGTGAGATAGGTAGCGCAGTCGCTCCTCGGCCTCGCGCCGCGAGGACAGGTCGGCGAAGAAACCGACGATATGACTGACACTGCCGCGCGCATCGCGCACCACATTGAGTTGCAGCCACTGCGGATACAACTCGCCGTTCTTGCGCGTTTCAATCAACTCACCGCGCCAGCTACCCCTGCTCTCTAACTCCAGACGAATCATCTGGTACTGCCGGCGGCTATCACCACTGTTCGTCAGGCTGATCGCGCTTTTACCGACCACCTCGTCCTGACGATAACCGGTGACCTCACTGAAGGCCTGATTGACCGACAGCAGGCGGTAGTCGGGATCGAGAATCACGATGCCTTCACTGGCGGCTTCAAACACCGTGGCCGCCAGTTGCTGCTGCTGTTCGTGCAGCTTGCGCGTGGTGATGTCGCTGCGCGTACCCAGCATGCGCAGCACACGTCCCTTGGCGTCGCGCTCGACAGCGCGGCCACGGTCGGCGATCCACACCCAATGGCCCTGTGCATGTTTAATGCGGTATTCGACCTGGTAATCGTCACTGCGCCCCTTCATGTGCTCGACCAGCGCGCGGCGCAGCACCGGCAGGTCATCCGGATGCAAACGCGGCTTGAGGTCGCGCAGCATCACCTGCACGTCATGCGGCTCCAGGCCGAATATCTCCTTGAGGCGCGAGTGGTGCACCTTATCGCTCTGCAGGTCCCAGTCCCACAGGCCCAGCTCGCTGGCCTCAATGGCCAGGGTCAGGCGCGTGCGGCTCTTGCTCAGCGCGTAGGTGGTTTCATCCAACTCAAGCGTGCGCTCAGCCACGCGCATTTCCAGGTCATCATGGGCATGGCGCAATTCACGCTCGGCGCGGCGACGCTGTTCCACTTCATGCACCAGCTCGCTGTTGAGCCCCTCGGCCTGGCGCTTGGCGTGCTCCAGGTTGCTGATCAACGCCTGATTGTGGAAGCGCTGCAGCAAGCTGCGCTGTACCAGGCGGTTGACCTGCCAGGCGAGCACCAGCAAGGTCAGCAGCAGGATGCTGGCAAGCAGGCCCCAGCCCTGTTGTAGCGCATTGTTGCTAAACAGCAGATAGCCCATCGAGGGCAGCAGACAGGGCAACGCAAAGGTCAGAAAAGCCGAAAAACTGATGGCGTAAGCCACGCTGGCAGAGAGAATTGCCGCCGCAATCAGGCCATAGACCAGGGCCTGCAGGTAAAACACATCGGCAGGCACCAGGGCGATGGCAGCAAACGCCAGGGTCAACCCGGACGCACCGGCCCCAAGCAGGAACAGGCGCCGCCAATAGCGCTCGGCCTGGCGGCTGGGCAAGGCATGGTTGAATGCACGCACCTGCACCAGGCGCAGCACGGCCAGAATAACCAGCCAGACCGACCAACCCACGAGCAACAACGGCGGCAGCCCCCCCCCACAACAGGAACGTGCACGCCATACCGCTGAGCAGCATAAACAGAGTCGGCACCCGCGAGCCCTGGTAGAGCATACGGGTGCGCTCGGCAGCAATATCAGTGGCAAACAGCTGAGTCACTTCCGGGCCGGAAGTCGCTTTTAAGCCATTTAAATCAGTCAATGGGATCGCAGAAGTCATAGGCGATTTTCTTATAATGGTTGCCTAAATATCGGCGCAGCATACCCGAGCTAGACGCATCGCCCAAGCCAGAAGTGCACTCACACACAGGGTAAATAGCTGACTTCTGCCGCGTCCGGCCATACCCCGACTGCGCCCGTTGAGCTGACTCACCAGTCGTCCAAAACAATCGGCGTGACAGCCTGGTTTGCCCTGCCCAGCTGCGCCCCCTAGAATGCCGCGATGCAAAATGACCTTGATCAGCGACTCACCTCCCTCAACCCAGCCCAACACCATGCGGTTACTACGCCGCCTGGCCATCAGTTGGTGCTGGCCGGTGCCGGCTCCGGCAAGACCCGCGTGCTGGTGCACCGTATTGCCTTTCTGATTCAGCGGCTGGACGTCTCGCCACACAGCATCCTGTCGGTGACCTTTACCAACAAGGCCGCCGCCGAGATGCGCCATCGCATCGAAGATGTGCTCGGGCAGAGCCCGGCCGGCATGTGGGTCGGCACCTTCCACGGCCTGGCCCATCGCCTGCTGCGCGCGCACTGGCAGGAAGCCGGCCTGGCCGAGAACTTCCAGATTCTCGATTCCGACGACCAGCAACGCATCGTCAAACGGGTGATCCGCGACCTCGGCCTGGACGAGCAGCGCTGGCCGCCCAAGCAAGCCCAATGGTTTATCAATGGGCAGAAGGATGAAGGCCTGCGGCCGAAGAATATCCAGCCCGGCGGCGACCTGTTCCTCGCCACCATGTTGAAAATCTATGAAGGCTACGAGGCGGCTTGCGCACGCGCTGGGGTGATCGACTTCTCCGAGCTGCTGCTGCGTGCCCTCGACCTGTGGCGCGACAAGCCGGGCCTGCTGGAACATTACCAGCGGCGCTTCCGGCATATTCTGGTGGACGAATTCCAGGACACCAACGCCGTGCAGTACGCCTGGCTGCGCTTTCTCGCCAAAGGCGGCGAAAGCCTGATGGTGGTCGGCGACGACGACCAGTCGATCTATGGCTGGCGCGGGGCGAAAATCGAGAATATCCAGCAGTTCGACAGCGATTTCGCCGGTGCCGAGATCATCCGCCTGGAGCAAAATTACCGCTCCACTGCGAACATCCTCAATGCCGCCAACGCGCTGATCGCCAATAACCAGGGCCGCCTGGGTAAAGAACTGCGCACCGATGTCGGCGACGGCGAGCCGATCAATCTGTACGCCGCGTTCAACGAGCACGACGAAGCACGCTACGTGGTCGAGACGATCGAAGACGCCCTGCGCAAGGACGGCCTCAAGCGCAGCGAAATCGCCATTCTTTACCGCTCCAACGCCCAGTCGCGGGTACTCGAAGAAGCCCTGCTGCGCGAGAAAATCCCGTACCGCATCTACGGCGGCCAGCGCTTCTTTGAACGTGCTGAGATCAAGAACGCCATGGCCTACCTGCGTCTGCTCGACGGCCGTGGCAACGATGCGGCGCTGGAGCGGGTGATCAACGTGCCGGCGCGCGGCATCGGTGAGAAAAGTGTCGAGGCGATTCGCGAATACGCCCGCGCCCATGATGTGTCGATGTGGGGCGCTATTAACCTGATGGTTGCGGCCAAAGCCCTGCCAGCCCGCGCCTCGGGTGCCTTGGCCGGGTTTATCGAGTTGATCAACAACCTGTCGGCCAAAGCGCTGGACATGTCCCTGCACCTGATGACCCAGACGGTGATCGAGCAGAGCGGGCTGATCGCCTATCACAAGGCCGAAAAAGGCGAAAAAGCCCAGGCCCGTATCGAAAACCTTGAGGAGCTGGTCAGCGCCGCACGCACCTTCGAGAACAACGAAGACGACGAGCTGAGCCCGCTGCAAGCCTTCCTCAGCCACGCGTCGCTAGAAGCTGGCGACACCCAGGCCGCAGAAAACGAAGACAGTGTGCAGCTGATGACCCTGCACAGCGCCAAGGGCCTGGAATTCCCCCAGGTGTTTCTGGTGGGCATGGAAGAAGGCCTGTTCCCGCACAAGATGAGCCTGGAAGAGCCCGGCCGTCTTGAGGAAGAGCGCCGCCTGGCTTACGTCGGCATCACCCGCGCCATGAGCAAGCTGGTGATTACCTACGCCGAAACCCGCCGCCTGTATGGCAGCGAAACCTATAACAAGGTGTCGCGCTTCGTCCGCGAGATTCCGCCGCAGCTGATTCAGGAAGTGCGCCTGAGCAACAGCGTCAGCCGGCCGTTTGGCGCGGTGAGCCGCAATATGGGCGGCGACAATATGTTCGCTGGCAGCGCCGTGCCGGACACCGGCTTCAACCTCGGCCAGCGCGTGCAGCATTCGCTGTTTGGCGAAGGCACCATTCTCAATTTCGAAGGCTCCGGCGCGCAGGCGCGGGTGCAGGTTAATTTCGAGAGCGAAGGCAGTAAGTGGCTGATGCTCAGCTACGCCAAGCTGGAAGCGCTGTGACCAACCGTCCATTCAATTCATAAGGAACCCCAATGATCCGCCGCCCCCTGCTGCTCGCCAGCGCCCTGCTCGCCGCCCTTGGCCTGAGCGGTTGCAAGGAAGAAGCCGCCACCTCGCAGGCAGCAGCAACCACAGCTGCCGCCGGGTCGCCTGCCGCAGAAAACTTCCAGTGGAAGATGGTCACCGCCTGGCCGAAGAACTACCCCGGCCTGGGCACGTCAGCCGAGCGCTTGGCCGAGCGGGTCAAGACCATGAGCAATGGCCGCCTGACCATCAAGGTGTATGCCGGTGGCGAGCTGGTGCCGCCGCTGGAGGTGTTTGACGCGGTGTCGCGCGGCACCGCCGAGCTGGGCCATGGCGCGGCGTATTACTGGAAGGGCAAAGTACCGGCTGCACAGTTCTTTACAGCGGTGCCATTCGGCCTGTCGACGCCAGAAATGAACGCCTGGTTAAGCAAAGGTGGCGGTCAGGCATTGTGGGAGGAAGCCTATGCCCCGCACGGCGTGAAGCCGCTGGCCGTGGGCAACACCGGCATGCAGATGGGCGGCTGGTACAACAAGGAAATCAACTCGCTGGATGACCTCAAAGGCCTGAAGATCCGCATGCCCGGCCTCGGCGGCGAAGTGCTGAGCAAGCTCGGCGCCACCACCGTCAACCTGCCCGGCGGCGAAGTGTTCACCGCCCTGCAAACCAACGCGATCGACGCCACCGACTGGGTCAGCCCCTATAACGACCTGGCCTTTGGCCTGCACAAAGCGGCCAAGTTCTACTACTACCCGGGCTGGCAGGAGCCGCAGGCGGTGCTGGAGCTACTGATCAACCAGAAGGCCTTCGATAGCCTGCCGGCTGATCTGCAGGCGATCCTCACGGAAGCCACCCGCGCGGCGAACCAGGACATGCTCGACGATTACGTCTACAACAACGCCCTGGCCCTGGATCAGTTGAAACAGCAGGGCACCCTGCTCAAGCGCTTCCCTGATGAGGTGCTCGCCGCCATGCAACATGAAAGCACCGTGGTGCTGGGCGAGCTGGCCGGGCAAAACGAACTGAACGGGCGTATCTGGGCCTCGATGCAAGCCTTCCAGGCCCAAGCCAGCCTGATGCATCAGCTGTCGGAGAAAGAGTTGTACAACTGGCGCTAACGCCCAGTATCTCAAGCCTGCAAGCGCAGCCCCTGGGTTGCGCTTGCGGTTTTCGCCACAGTTCGCCCGCCACTTCAGTGCAGCAAGGCAAAAGCCGGAAACATTCTATGGCTAGCCAGCGCTAACCACGCCGGGCAAGATGCCGCGCGTAGATCCAATAACCAAGAGACAGCCAATCATGCAGCGTTTCCTTAGCATTGCCCTGGCCATGTGCCTCAGCGTCGGCCTGACCATGAGCTTCGACGCCGAAGCCAAGCGCTTTGGCGGCAGCAAATCCTTCGGCTCCGCGCCAAGCCATCAAGCACGTCAAGCGCCAGCCCAGCAATCGGCGGCTCCGGCAGCTGCAGGTCGTCAACCGGCTGCAGCCAGCGGCGCATCGCGCTGGTTAGGCCCATTGGCCGGTATCGCAGCAGGTGGTTTGCTGGCGTCGATGTTTATGGGTGACGGCTTTGAAGGCCTGCAGATCATGGACATGCTGATCTTCGGCTTGATCGCCTTCCTGCTGTTCCGCTTCCTCGCCGCACGCCGTCGTCAGGCCGGTCCAGCGACCGCCAACGGCGCGCCGATGCAGCGTGAAATGCCTGCAGCCCCTGCCTCGATCTTTGGCGGCAGCAGCGCCGCTGCCGCGATCAAGCCGGTGATCAATGCACCAGCCTGGTTTAACGAGCAGAGCTTTGTCAGCGCTGGCCGTGAGCACTTCCTCAGCTTGCAGCAGCACTGGGATGCTAACGAAATGGACAAAATCGCCGAATTCGTTACCCCGCAGCTGCTGGAATTCCTTAGCCGCGAACGTGCTGACTTGGGTGATGGCTTCCAGTCCACCTATGTCGACGATCTCGACGTGCAGCTGGATGGTGTCGATGACCTCAGCGACAAAACCGTCGCCACTCTGACCTTCACCGGCGTGGCCAAAACCTCGCGCTTCGACCAAGGCGAAGCGTTCAGCGAAAGCTGGCGCATGGAGCGTGCGGCCGGTGACAACCAGCCATGGCTGGTCGCGGGTATCCGCCAGAACGGCTAACACCAACTGCAACACCGAAAACCCGGGCATGCCCGGGTTTTTTCTGCACGCTCATTCAGCAAACAGATGGGCTGGCGCCGGATTCACTCTGAGCGCAAGCTGAGCGCTGCCTAAGCATCATCACCACGAGGATTGAGCAATGATCGGATACGCAATGGTCGGCACCGCCGATATGGAAAAAGCCAAAGCCTTCTACACCCCGCTGCTGGCCGAAATGGGTGCCAAAATCGTCATGGATATTGGCCGCGCCGCGTTCTATGGCGTTGCCCAAGGCCAACCAATGTTTGCCGTATGCGTGCCCTATGACAAGCAGGCACCTAACCCAGGTAACGGCAATATGGTCGCCTTGCCCGGCGGTTCCCGCGAAGGTGTCGACGCGCTATATGCCAAGGCCATCGAGCTCGGCGCAACCAGCGAAGGCGAACCCGGCGAGCGCATGCCTGGCTTCTATGGCGCTTATTTCCGCGACCACGATGGCAACAAGCTGGCCTTCTTCCACATGGGCTAACGCCTTAACCCGGATCGACAGGTGTGCCCGGCGGCTTGGCCGCCGGGACCGGTTGCAAGGCCTTATCGCTCCAGGCCTGAATCTCTTCACTGCGCTTACGGCTGTTGAGCTGCGCCCGATCAATCACCTCCTGGTAATCCGCCAGCCAGCTACGTGAGCCCGGCAGCATATTGGCCAGGTCGCGCATGCCCACCTTTAAACCTTGCATCACCTGCTGATAGTCACGTTCTTGAGCCTGCAACACCTTGCTCACTTGAACGATGCTGTCAGGGTTTTCCGCGCGCTCGAACAAACCGGTCAGCTGCGAGGCTTGCTGACTGGCCAGTAACGCTTCCAGATTACTCAGGGCGGTTTGCTGCACCGACAAGCGTTGCTCAAGCGTTAGCACCTGCTGCTCCAGCGCCTCGATACGCGGTGCATCATCAGCGCTGAACAGGCTGTAGATATTCAGCCCGGCCGAAATAAGCATAATGGTGCCGAGCAGCGCGGCCACGCCAATAATGAAAAGGCGATTACGTTTGCCTGCCGCGGTCAGCAACTGCAGCCGCTGCTCCTCACTGATGACGCCGTCTTCAGACGCTTGCGTTGGGCTTTTCATGACTAGACCATTTAGTGACGTTAAAAAATTGACGACCACCTGAGCTGGACGATAGCACTTTGCCAGCTTTTTGCTTAGACCCGTCTAGGGTATAAGACGCTCCCGTATTACCTGCAAAAGAGACAACGCCCGTGGAAGAAGTCATCGAACAACTGCGCGAACTCAACGAACCCGTGCCGGTGCCGCTGGAACTTCCGGAAGAAGAAGTGCTGGTGGAGATCCAGGAACAGATCCTTATCCACCTGCCCTATGCCCTGCGCGAATACCTGCTGCAGGTCAGCGATGTGGTCTACGGCCGCTTTGAGCCGGTTACCGCCGCCGACCCGCAATCGCACACCTACCTGCCAGAAGTCGCCGCCACCGCCTGGTCCCTCGGCGTACCGCGCGAGTTTGTGCCGCTGTGCGAAGACCACGGCAACTACTACGTGGTGGAAGAAGACGGCACCGTGCTGCTGTGGGAAGCCGACACCGGCGAAATCAACGAAGACGAAAGCTGGGAAAGCGTCTGGCACTGGGTGCGCGACGTTTGGCTGGAAAGCTGAACAGATAAAACAAACATCCTCCATCGTCACGGGCCGCAACGGCCCGATTACAACGCCGCAGGCGCTAACTGACTGATCTGCTTAAGCGATGAGTGGCCGCTGAATCGAGAACCTGATTCAGCCCACCGCAGCCCGGCATGTGGCCAACAAACACTGATTGCAAATGGCCACCTGCTTCGCCAAAATCCTTGCCATTCGGCCAACTGCCAACTGCCAACTGGTTAACACTTACCAAAGTGCAGGCGCTTAACGATCAGCACAAGGAATCAATATGACGTCCGTGACCCTGCACAAATCCCTGCTGGCCCTGGCCATTGCTGCCGCCCTACCATCCATTGCCGCTGCAGATGTCACCTGTGTCAGCGGACCTAGCTGCCATATCTTCAACATGAACCACTCGCTGGTAAGCAACCCATTAGGCGTTATCATTTCTGGCGGCCTTGAGGGCATGTTCATCAACAACTCGACCATCACCACCTTGGATAACAGCGGCACTATCGAGGGAGCCGAAATTGGCCTGTACAACACCACCTCCTCGAATATCACCACCTTGGACAATAGCGGCACTATCTCCGGCACTTTCTATGGTCTGTTCAACACCTCCTCCTCGAATATCACCACCCTGGACAATAGCGGCACTATCGAGGGAGCCGAAATTGGCCTAGCCAACAACCAATCGACCATCACCACCCTGGACAATAGCGGCACTATCTCCGGCACTTACTATGGCCTATTCAACAACCAATCGACCATCACCACCCTAAACAACAGCGGCACCCTCTCCGGTAGTACCGGCTTAAGCAACGAGCAAGAATCGACCATCACGACCTTAAACAACAACGGCACCATCTCTGGCAGCAGCACCGGTCTTGCATCCGACTTTGCAACTATCACCACCCTGAATAACAACGGCACTATCTCCGGGCCGACAGCTCTGCGCCTACTCGTTCTGCGGAGCGCCATGACCATCAATAACAGCGGCGATATCCTCGGTGGATCCCCCAGCAGCTATGCCATCAACGCCCAAAGCGCCCAGCAGCCCATCACCCTGAACTGGAGCGATGGCCTGATTCGTGGCGGGATGCGCGGATTGGCAGCGATTAATATCACCGGCGATGTGGTTTATGACACCCTTTACAGCTACGGCACTATCAATCTGGCCAACGCTGCCAGCCTGACTCTGGAACAAGACCGTATCTCACATCAGGGCAACCTGACCCTGGGCGACAACGCCAAGCTGGAACTCTACCTGAGCAGCGCCACTCCCTTGGCCAGCGGCACGGGCGACGGCAATGCGATTGTCTACAACGTTCAAACAGCCACTTTCGGCAACGGCTCACAGATCGGCCTGAACCTGCGTGGTAACGATTTTGCCGCCAATCAGAGCACGTACACCCTGCTGTCCAGCACAGGAATTGTGGACAATGGCCTGAGCGTGGTCGCCCGCGATTCGGCGCTATTACGGGTCGACAGCTACTCCGTCAACGACGGCGGTAACAACAAGGTGCTGGCCACCGTCAGCACCGTCGACGAGTACAACTTTATCGGCAACACCCCCAATGCCCAAGCGGCTGGCGGTGCCATCTTGCCGCTGCTGTCCGGCATGGCCAGCAGCAATCCCAATAACCCCGTGCTCGATGCGTTGGCCGGTGATGCCGATGAAGTGGCCAAGGTGACCGAACAACTGGTTCCTCAGGTCAACGGCGCCAGCCTTCAGGCCGCCTATGGCCTCGATAACACCGCCAACAGCAATGCCAACCAGCGCACCCAGGGCTTGCGTGGTCAGTCGTCCGGCGACAGCTTCAAAGATGCCGGCCTGTGGATCAAGGCACTAGGCAGCCAGGTCGAACAGGATCGCCGTGACGGAATCGAAGGCTTCGATGCCAACCTGTCCGGTCTGGCCATCGGCAGCGATGCCAAGGTGACCGATCAGTTGACCCTAGGGTTGGCCTACAGCTACCTGAACAGCGACATTAGCGCCGACGGCGGCAACAAAGCTGAGGTCGACGGTCACGCCATCACCCTGTACAGCGGCTTTGAGCAAGACGCTTGGTTCCTCGACTCCAGCCTGACCTTAGGCCTCAACCATAACGACAGCAAACGCTATATCGCCGGCACCACGGCCGAAGCCGATTACGACAGCCAGATGGTCGGCCTGAATGTACTTGGCGGCTACGGCTTCAAACTGGACAACGGTGTGCTGCTAGAACCACGTGCGGCGGCCCGCTACGCCCGTGTGGACATCGACAGCTTTACCGAAAAAGGCTCAATCGCTGCCCTGCGCGTAGAAGACCAGCGCTATGAAGTGGCCGAACTGGGTGCTGGCCTACGCGTCGCCGGTAGCCTGCCGCTGGGCCAAGGTACGTTGCAGCCAGAAGCCAAGGTGATGGTTTACCACGACTTCGCCGCCGACCAGGTCACCAACACGGCCAGCTTCACCTTCGGCGGTTCGCCCTTCGTGGCCAACGGTGCCAGCCCAGCGCGCACTCGCTACGAAGCGGGCGTGGGTGTTGACTACAAGCTGGCCGCCGTCACCCTCGGCCTAAGCTATGACTACACCGGCAAAGAAGACTTCAGTGCGGATACCTTCCAAGCCAAGGTGCGTTACGACTTCTGATGAAGGCGTTTCTGGCAGGCTCAGCACGAGGCGCGCTACTACTGCTCGCCACACTGCTGGTTGCCTGCCAAGCGCCGCTCGGCCAGTTGCAAGAACTGGCCAGCGCGAATGGCCGGCAGGTGCAAAACCTGCCCGGCTCACCGTTCCCACTGGTCCTGGCAGGGCCGCGACAAGCAGTTAACGGCAAGCGCCTGCGCATTTATATGGAAGGCGACGGCCATGCTTGGGCCACGTCCAGTCAACCCAGCCTTGACCCCAGCCCGCGTCACCTGCTGGTAGCCGAGCTGGCCTTTGCCGACTCAGCCCCCAACCTCTATCTGGCACGCCCCTGCCAGTTTGTCAGTGCCCCAGCCTGCAACATCACGCTCTGGACTAGTCGGCGCTATGCCGAAGAAGTCGTGCACAGCCTCGACCAAGCGCTGGATCAACTCAAGGCGCGCTATGGCAATCGCGACTTCGAGCTGATCGGCTATTCCGGTGGCGCTGCGTTGGCGCTGCTGCTGGCCGTGCGCCGTGATGATATTGCCCGGGTACAGACCCTGGCCGGCAACCTCAGCCCACGCCGCTGGACAGCGCGGCTCAAACTAACGCTGCTGGACGGCTCGCTAGAACCACTGGATCAGCGTGAGCGCCTGGCACTCATACCTCAGCGTCATCTGCTGGGCGACGAAGACCGAGTGATACCGCAAGTGCTGCTCGATGATTATCGGCGGGCGTTAGGCCCTGCCAATTGTCTGCAAGCCGTCATCCTGCCGGGAGTCAGTCATGCAGAAGGCTGGCGGCAAGCCTGGGCAAATTGGCGCGAACAACCGTTGAACTGTACTCCCTAGAGCGCAGACGCAGGACTCAGATGTCCGCCCATTGGCGCACTAGGTTGTGGTACACGCCGCTCAGCTGCAACACGCTAGCGTGACCATTTCCCAACTCACGAGTTAACTGCTGAACACTCTGATCCAGCTCGAACAGCAAGCGCCGCTGCTCGGTATCACGCACCATGCTCTGTAACCAGAAGAACGCACACAAACGTGTGCCCCGCATCACCGGGCAGACCTGATGCAGACTGGTCGAGGGGTAAAGCAACAAATCACCGGCCGCCAGCTTGATGCTATGCGTTGCTAAGCTGGCGACGATTTCCAACTCTCCGCCTTCATATTCGTCAGCCCCGCTGAGGAACAAAGTGGCTGACAGGTCCGAGCGCAGCATCTCGCCACCGGCCAACCGCTGCACCGCATTGTCCACATGCAGGCCATAGGCTTGCCCGGTCTGGTGGCAATTAAAACGTGGCGGCAGCACCCGGCGTGGCAGCGCGGAAGACATGAACAGCGCATTACTTTCCAGCGCAGTGAGGATCATCTGCCCAATCTGCTGCGCCTCGACACTGTCCAGGGGCAATTGCAGATTGTTCTTTACCAGCGCCGACAGCGGCCCAGCGGTTTGCCGGCCGTCCATCCATTGCGCGCGCTGGAGAAGCTCGCGGCACTCAATAACCTGTTGCGGGGTTAGCACCCGAGGGATATGCATCATGGGAATTAGCTCTTAGCTCTGCGCACTGTCGGAGTGTGTTCAGGGTTAGTAAATACGAAATCCGCAACCAGCCGGCAACCATCTTTGGCCAGTTCAATGGCCACATTGCTCCCGGTTACAGCTCAAACCTTTTTCTCGCAGCAGCAGAAGTGCACCAGTGCCGCGGCCGGCTACTCAGCGCTAGCCCTTCTCGAGATCCAGCAGGTTAAGCAGAAAGCGCGCGAAGTAGTTCAGGTCCTGCTCCATGGCTTCACGCGCCGCTTTTCCATTTCCCGCTTCGATGGCACTGAAGGCGTCTTCATGAAAGTCGTTGAGGCGCAGCGACAGGTCAGCTTCGGTGAACAGTCGATTGAAAAACGGCCCGACTTGCAGCCACAGCGACTCGATGCTGCGCAGCAGCACTGGGTTACCGCAGGCGCTGTAGAGGTGCAGGTGGAACTGGCTGTTGGCATCCAGATAGGCCTGAATCTGCCGCTGCTCGATGGCTTGATCCATACGCGCCACACAACCGCGCAGCTCAGTCAGGTCAGCGGGGGTCAGGCGCGGCGTGGCCAGCTCTACGGCCAGGCCTTCAAGGGCTATGCGCACCTGAAAAATCTGCTGGTAACGCTCACGGGTCATCGGCGGTACGCGCACCGAGCGCTGCGGCTCGCCTTCCAGCGCGCCCTCGGCGACCAGGCGCTGCAAAGCGGCGCGTACCGGCATCGGGCTGGTGCCCCATTCAGCGGCCAGATCACGGATTTTCAAGCGCTCGCCGGGCTGGAAACGCCCAGCCAGCAGGCCTTCACGAATACGTTGGTAGAGTTGATCCTGCAGGTTGTCGGCCATGGTTCAGCAGCGTCCTTGTGCCGGCGGTGCAGGGAGTTGGGCGAGGGTCAGCGAGCAGTTATGCATGGGGTTCTCCGAAATTCAGGAAATTGGCCTGAGTGGTGCTGCTAGAGGCAGGCTAGGCGCAGGGTTACTGGAAAAACAGTCAATGAGCATTTTCGAGTATCCCTGCAACAACGCCTGACCGACGCAAAAGCGCTCAGGGGGCTTTGTTCTCGATCAGGCAGTTACCGCCATCCACCACGATAACCTCGCCGGTGATATAGCTGGCCTCGCGCGATGCCAAAAAAGCCACCGCAGCCGCCACTTCCTCAGATCGTCCGGCGCGGCGCATAGGTGTGTACTCGGCGGCGTGGCGCTCTTCCTCGGTACTGGAACCAGTAGCAATCCAGCCCGGCGCGACGCTATTAACCGTAATGCCTTGCTTGGCCACCTCCAGCGCCAGGCCCATGCTCATACCGAGCATGCCGGCCTTGGCTGCGCTGTAGGCCGCCTCACCAGGGTTGCTGCCACGGGTGCCGGTGGTAGAACTGATATTGACGATGCGCCCGTAGCCGCGCGCACGCATGCCCGGCAGCACAGCGCGGGTGAGCAGAAAAGCAGTGCCGAGGTTGCGCGCGATGGACAAGTTCCAGGTCGCCAGGTCCATATCCGCCAGCTCGGCGAACGGCTCCGGGCTGCCTTGCATGGCCATGCCAGCGTTGTTCACCAGGATATCGATCTGCCCCCACTGTGCCTGTGCCCAGTCGAGCAATTCAGCGACCTGCTGTTCATCGGTCAGGTCCGCAGCCTTGGCGCGTGCGTCTATACCTTCTGCACACAGTTCAGCGGCGCGTTGCTCGACCCGCGCACTGCTGGCCGTCAGCAACACTCGCGCCCCGGCACAGCCCAGGCGGCGGGCAATCGCCAGGCCGATGCCCGATTCACTGCCCGCACCGCTGATCAGCGCGACTTGCTGTTCAAAGACCATTCTTCAACATCCCGTGATCACAAATATGGGATTAATCTAGCAATAAAGCCTGATCAAACCAATTCTTGAGTTTTCTGTGATCACAAAATAGCATGTTCAGATATTCGAGCGAGGTGTTCAACATGACTGCCAGTGGTATCAGCCCATCCGCCGTAGAAGCTTTCGCCCAACGCGAGCGCGAGCGTTTTATCGCGCGCAATCCGAAATCCGTGGCACTGGCTGAACGCGCACGCAATTCGCTGTACGGCGGCGTGCCGATGCACTGGATGGCCGACTGGTCGACGCCGGTGCCGCTGTTCGTCGAGCGGGCCAAGGGCGCGCGTTTCTATGACGTCGACGGCCACGAATACATCGACTTCTGCCTGGGCGACACCGGCACCATGTTCGGCCACTCGCCGGACCCGATTGCCAAGGCTATTGCCGAGCAAGGCAACAACGGCCTGACCACCATGCTGCCAGGCGAAGACGCCGTGGTCTGCGGCGAGCTGCTGGCCGCGCGCTTTGGTTTGCCGTTTTGGCAAGTCACCGCTACCGCCACTGACTCCAACCGCTACGTGCTGCGCTGGGCCCGCGCGATTACCGAGCGCAAAACCTTACTGGTGTTCGACGGCTGCTACCACGGCACCGTCGATGACGTGATGGTGCGCTGCATCGATGGCGAAACCGTGCCGCGCTCCGGTCTGCTCGGCCAGGCCTACGACCTGACGCAGCACAGCCGCTCGATTCCGTTCAATGATGTGGCGGCGCTGGAAGCCGCATTGGCTCAGGGCGATGTCTGCGCCCTGCTCTGCGAGCCGGCGATGACCAATATCGGCATGGTCCTGCCCGAGCCGGGCTTTATGCAGCAATGCCGCGAGCTAACGCGTAAATACGGCGCGCTGCTGATCATCGACGAGACCCACACCATCTCCACCGACATGGGTGGCTGCACCAAGCTGTGGAACCTCGAGCCGGACTTTTTCGTGGTCGGTAAACCGATCGCAGGCGGTGTGCCGTGCGGCATCTTCGGTTGCAGCGCAGCGATGGCCGAAGCCATGAGCGCTGCGCGCCAACGCGCCAGCGAAAACAGCCACGGCCATGGCCACAGCGGCATGGGCACCACGCTGTCGGCCAACGCCCTGGCCATGCACTGCATGCGCGCCAACCTGGAACAGGTGATGACCCAGGCCGCCTACGACCACATGCTACCGCTGGCCAAACGCCTGGCCGATGGTTTCCGTTCGTTGATTGGCAAGCATGACCTGAAGTGGTCGGTGACCGAGCTGGGCGCGCGCAGCGAGTTCCAGTTTTGCCCGGTCTCACCGAAAACCGGTGCCGAAGCTGAAGCGGCATTTCACGATGAACTGCAGATGGCACTGCACCTGTACCTGATCAACCGCGGCATCCTGATCACCCCGTTCCACAACATGACCCTGTGCTGCCCAAGCACCACGGCAGCGGATGTGGACCAGTTGATCAGCATGCTCGATCAGGCCCTCACCGAGCTGCTGGCCATCCCCGGCGCTCGCGAGTAGGGGCGCACCAGACCGTAGGGTGGATGACGCTTTTTCATCCACCAACAGGCCACACCGACAATCGAGACACCCGGTGGATGGATAAAGCGCCAGCTACGCGCCCCGATCCACCCTACAGAGACAACCACCATGCAATACGCCGATATTCAGGAAGCCCACGACTTCCTCGCCGCCCACCCCGAAGTGCGTCTGATTGAGCTAATGCTGATCGACGCCAACGGCATCCCACGCGGCAAGCTGCTGCATCGTAACGAACTGCTGGCCATCTACGAGAACGGCCGACCGCTGCCCAGCTCGATTCTGGCGCTGACCATCCAGGGCGAGGACGTGGAAGAAAGCGGTCTGGTCTGGGAAGTGGCCGACGCCGACTGCTGGACTTACCCAATCCCTGGCAGCCTGACCCTGCAACCCTGGCGCAGCACACCGACCGGCCAGCTGCAGGTAAGCATGCACCCGACCCAAGGCCTGCCCGCTGCGCCGGCTGATCCACGGCATGTGCTGATCCGCGCCATCGACCGGTTGAAGGCCGACGGCTACCACCCGGTCATGGCGGTGGAGCTGGAGTTCTACCTGCTGGATAAAAACCGTGATACCAATGGTCGCCCGCAACCGGCGCTGCAAGCCAACGGCGTGCGCCCGCAAGCGCCGCAGGTGTATGGCGTGTACGAACTGGAGCAGCTGCAACCGTTCCTCGACGACCTCTACAGCGCCTGCGAAGTGCAGGGTCTGCCGGTACGCACGGCAATTTCCGAATACGCCCCTGGCCAGGTCGAACTGACCCTAGAACACCGCTTCGACGTGCTGCAGGCGATCGATGAAGGCGTGCGCTACAAACGCCTGGTCAAAGGTGTGGCCAACAAGCACGGACTGCAGGCCTGTTTTATGGCCAAGCCGTTCGGCGACCAGGCCGGCAGTGGTATGCACATGCACGTCAGTCTGGCCGATGAGCACGGCAATAACTTGATGGCGTCGGAAGACCCACACGGCACGCCGCTTCTCAAGCACGCCATCGGCGGAATGATGTCCACGCTCAACGACGCCTTGGCGATCTTCTGCCCCAACGCCAACTCCTACCGCCGCTTCCAGGCCAATAGCTACGCGCCACTGGCCAAGAGCTGGGGGGTTAATAACCGCACCGTGTCGTTCCGTGTACCCGGTGGCCCGGCTAAAAGCCGGCACGTCGAGCACCGCATCTGTGGCGCCGACGCCAACCCCTACTTAGCTGCGGCAGCGATCCTTTCTGGTATCCATCACGGCATCAAAAACCAGATCGATCCGGGCGAAGAAATCATCGGCAACGGCTACGAGCAAGCACGCGAAACCCTACCCACAGACTGGCTTACTGCCCTACGCGCCCTGGAAAACTCAGCGTGGGCCAAAGACGCGCTGGGCGAGGAATTTCTCAAGGTGTTCCTGGCGATCAAATGGAATGAATTTCGCCAATTTATGGGTGAAGTCGGCGAGCAGGACTGGCGCTGGTACCTGACCCACGCCTGATCAGCAGCAAACCGCCCCCCCTGCACCAGGTGCCGGCTGCATTCATATACCGCCAACACACTGCGCCCACCCGCTGGAAACCGCGGGTGCAGGCGCACGGTTTGGGCTTTCGCCAGGTCTCGCCTACAGACCCGGTGAGCCGGAGCACAGCCTGCAACTGCAGGCCTGAATAGCCGCCAGATTGGCAAGCCGCGTGGCTATGCCGAGCGCACCGCTTACCTGCCACCTGCGCAGGCGCTGGAAACCACAATGCTCTAAGCCGCAGCGGTGCCAAGCCGCCGTTGCGCGGCAAGGCGCTTGCTTATGGTTTGTCGCAACCAGTACCGTGACGGGCGTGCAGCGCGTCACAGCGCCTACACGCTCCATCAGCCCGCCACAGAGTGCCCTATGCAAGCCGGAACCGCCCAGCTGTCGATGACCGTCCTGATGACCCCGGACATGGCCAATTTCTCTGGCAATGTTCACGGCGGCACCCTGCTCAAATACCTCGATGAAGTCGCTTACGCCTGCGCCAGCCGCTATGCCGGTTGCTACGTGGTGACCTTGTCGGTGGATCAAGTGATTTTCCGAGAGCCGATCCATGTCGGTGAACTGGTGACCTTCCTCGCCTCGGTTAACTACACAGGCCGCACCTCGATGGAAATTGGCATCAAAGTGATCACGGAAAATATCCGCGAGCGTTCGGTACGCCATACCAACAGCTGCTTTTTCACCATGGTTGCGATGGATGAACAGGGTAAGCCCGTGGTTATTCCGGCCTTAACCCCCGACACCCCGGACGGCCTGCGCCGCCAGCGCCAAGGCCTGCAACGCCGGCAGATTCGCCACGAACTGCAACAGCGCTATCAGGCGCTTAACCAAGCAGAAGGCTGAGCCATTAGCCTGCTGCTGCCGGAGCCTGCATGATCGACCTCTTCGATGTGTTTCTCGTGATGCTATTCGCCACTGCCTGCGCCTGGCTGTGGCACGCCCATGGTCTGCGTGAACACGCGCTGGCGCTGGTAAAGCAGCACTGCGCCAAGGCCGACATCGAGTTGCTTGATGAAAATGTCGCGCTGCGCCGGCTCGCGCTATTGCCCGATGCCCGGGGCCGCAAACGCCTGGCACGGGTGTATGGCTTCGAGTTCACGGTGACCGGCGAGCAACGGCATATCGGCAGCATCACCTTGTTCGGCAAGCAATTGGGACGGATCGAACTGGCCCCCCATCCATTTCGCGAACCGCCCGCGCCCAGCGCCCAGGTGATCGAAATGCAGCAATGGCGCAGCCAGCGGCACGACGCCGATGACAACACGCCGCGCCACTAAGAGCGCTTATCCTCGCCGCGACTGATGGCTAATCACGCTGCAATAAAAAGTGCACCACGCGGGCGGCGCTGTCGGCCGGTTGCTCTTGCATAAAACAATGCCCGCCCGGCACCACATGGGCACTGACATGGCTATTGCTGGCACACCAGCGCGCCACCGACTTAGCCACGAAGGGGTAACTGTGCTGCCCGTACAGCACCTGAGTCGGCGTTGTCACGTTGCCCAGCGAGGGCCACAAGCGCTTGGGGTATGAGCTGAAAATATCCGCCTCGCGGCTCGGCCGGCATTTCAACTCGGCGCCGTTATCGCCGTCTTTCAAGGCGTGCTGGATATAGGCGGCAAAGGCTTCTTCGGTCCAACCACGAAACATCCCCCGGCCATGCAACGCCGCGTGTGCAGCCGCGCGGTCTGGCCAACTGCTGCGCCGCTTGAGCGCCTTGCTGGCGAGAGTGGTGCGCCGGCTTAGGCCGACCACATCGGATAGCGCCATCACCCCGATCATCGCCGGGCTGAATAACACCGGGTCGAGCAACACCGCGCGCTGGAACAGCTGCGGCTGCTGGGCCAGCATCAGGCTGCTCAGCACCCCGCCAAAGCTGTGACCCACGGCAAACACCGGCACATCGCCATAGCGCTCACGCCCCAGCGCAAACGCCTCCAGCGCCAACTCGGCACTGCGGTTCCAACCATGAAAACGCCCGCCATGATCACTCTCGCCATGGCCCTGTACGTCGCACAGCCACAGGTCGAAGTCTTCGCTGAGCCGTTGCAACAAGGGCGTATAAACCCGCCCGCAGTAACCATTGCCGTGCAAAAAATGCAGCAGCGGCTTGCCCGAAGGCGGCGTATGCCAACCGCGCAGGGTGAAGCCCGCCGAGCAGTCATGGGACCAAGGAAGCAATTGCATGGGCGCTATCCAGAAAAAAGTGGCCGCAGTTTATCAACACCCGCTGGCCTTTCGCCTCAGGGCAGCACGCATTGCGCAAACGCAGCCTGCAGCGCCGGCACATCCTGCGCCTCGCTAAAGATCAGCTCCAGCCGCGAGTCCTTGCGCCATTCGCTGGTTTGCCAGTGCAGGGCCTGGCCGTTCAGGGCGTTGGCGGATAGCCAGCCGGCGTTGCTGTGCAACACCAGCTTGGCGCGGCGCCAGGGCAGGCTGCTTAGCCACTGCTGGACGCGCAGCAGCTCAAACTGCTGGCTGGGGTGCCAGCGCCAGCCGATGCTCCAGCCTTCGGCCTGTTGTTGAATCTGGCAGATTGGCTCACTCGGACCGCGCCACAGCTGCGGCAATGGCGCCGCTGCCGTAGGCAGATTATCCAGCGCGCCGCCGCTATCGGCCTGGGTGCTAAAGCCGGGCAGCGCTGCCAGCGGCAGTGCGCCCTGACGGGTCCAGTAAATCGGGCGTGCTGACAGCTGCGCCTGGATGCGCGCCTTGGTTGCATCATTCAGCCCTTCGGCCTTGTTCAGCAGCAACAAGCCGGCGCTGCTCAGGGTTGCCTGCTGGCTCTCCGGCAGCGCAACACCTGCGGCCAGCGCCTGCGCGTCGAGCACCAGCAGCGGCTCTTGCACCGCCAGCACGCCAGCCCAGGGCGCTTCGCGCAGTTGTGCGAGTAATTGCAGCGGATGGCCGAGGCCGGAGGGTTCGATCAGCAGGCGATGCGGTTTGGCTTTGCGCAACAGGCGGCCAAGGCCAACCTGAAACGGCACGCCGTTAACGCAGCACAGGCAACCGCCGGCCACTTCACCCAAGGCAATGCCATCGTCATCAGTGGTCAACAGTGCAGCGTCCAGACCGATCAGACCGAACTCATTGATCAGCACCGCCCAGCGTTCATGCGTCGGCCGCTGCGCTAACAAGTTACGGATCAGGCTGGTCTTGCCGGCACCGAGCGGCCCGGCAATCACATGGGTGGGAATATTTTTCAGCATGATAGGCGCGTGCCACTGTCCATCAGGAAGTAGATTTCGGTTGTAGCCATTCTAACGGCCTACAGCACCGGAGGATGCGGCCCTACGCAGACTGATTAAAAACAGCGTGCTAGAGTCGCCGGCATATTTTTGGAGGGTCAATTGATGCGCGCTTTTTGGCTGCTGAGCCTGTTTTCACTGTCCGGCCTGGCCTGGGGCGAAGCCTGTGTGGTGCATAGCCAGGCTGAGCGCCTGGATGTGAAGGTCTGCCAGCAGAACCGCAGTATTCCGCCCAACCTGTTCCGCACTGGCTTCTGCCAGCCGCAGCTAAAGGGCCAGAAAGTGGCCGTGGAGTTTGTCGAACAGTGCCCGATGGGGGCCTTCGGCGTGTGCCGAAATTCCACGGTGGGCGGCACGCCGTACAAGCAGGATGTGCATTATTACGGCGTGGCCAGCGATGCCAATTACCTCAAGCCCTTCTGCGAAAAGCAGAGCAAGGGCGTGTGGATGGCGCGCTAGCAGGCTGTTAAAACTCCGGCGCAGGCAATATTGCAGTGCTCATACCCCTTT
The DNA here is from genome assembly GCF_028680365.1 of Pseudomonas sp. MIL19. NCBI lineage: Bacteria > Pseudomonadati > Pseudomonadota > Gammaproteobacteria > Pseudomonadales > Pseudomonadaceae > Pseudomonas > Pseudomonas sp. MIL19. The sequence goes on from NZ_JAPPVG010000011.1 coordinate 98,921, forward strand.
GTCGGTGCAACGCCAGGCTATGTGGGAGGGGTCGGGCGGCGTTCCGCTTTAGCCGCGACGTTTTTAGCGCCGCCAGATCAGTCGCGGCTGAAGCCCCTCCCACGCAAAGCGACAGACCATAAGGTCCTGATACGAGTTCTCTAGCGTACAAACACCGTCATCAAAGCGTCACCCTGTCTATGTTCTAGTGGCCTTGAGTATCCCTCCCCTGCATACCGGGTCACGCGCCGGTGTGCCTTTCTGGTACTTAAGGCTGCTTTATTCGCAGCCTATTTTTTTGCCTGAATTCAGGCCAACCAATCCAGCGTCAGCAACAAGCGCCGCTCACCTGCCGGCGGCTGCGGTGAACGGTGGATCAAGCCGCCGCCCTCGTTACCAATCCATTTCTCGCCCTTGGCCAGCAGCACATGGCCGGTATCGGCGCGCTTGATCAGCACAGCATCGTTGGGCTCGGCAGCCGGATCGCCAAGACGACGGCGCGCCATACCGCCTTCCGCCAGCCACTCACTGCCCACCCCGGCGTAGCTGGTGATCAGCCGTACCGGCACATGATCGACGTGAAAGCGCGGGCACATGGCCTTGTCGAGAATACGCAGACGCAGGCCGATGCGTTTGGCGTCAAACAGGCAGGCGAAGGCACTGACCAGCCAGCTCAGGTCCTGCAGAAAAGCCTCCTGGCCCGGCAGATCGCTGTAACCATCGACCAAGCCACTGAGGTTCGGCGTGCTCTCCGGGCTGGCCAGTTCCAGCACAATGGATTGCCCCAATGCTTCGCCCTGAGCCAACAAGGCGTTGGCGAAATCACTGATCTGCGCCGGCAACTGACGTTGCCAGACGGCCAAGTTGACCTCTTCGCGCAGCACCTCGCCGAGCACCTCGATTTGCTCGCTTCTGACCTGCTGCAGCGGCTGACGCAGCATCGGCGCGAGCATCAGGCGGCCTCCTCATGCCAGGGGCCGAACGGGTCGGGCAGCGCTTGCCAGGCGTCGACACCGAGGGCCATTTCCGCATCCGTCAGCAGGCAGGCATCCAGCTCTGCGGTCAGTTGGGCGAAGTCGATGTTCTGGCCGATAAACACCAGCTCCTGGCGGCAGTCGCCAGTCTCGGCTTGCCAGTTTTTCATGATTGTCTGCAGGCCTTCCTCATCCTGCGGCCATTGCGCCTTGGGTACGAAACGCCACCAGCGCCCGGCAAACCCATAGCGCATCAAACCGCCCGCCTGGGACCAGCTGCCGGCTTCCTCGTACTTGCTGGCCAGCCAGAAGAAACCCTTGCTGCGCAGCAGGCGGCCGTTGCTCCATTCGCGATTAATAAAGTTGAAGAAGCGCTCTGGATGCAGCGGCTTGTGCGCCCGGTAAGCCGTGGAGGCAATGCCGTATTCCTCGGTTTCCGGCACATGTTCACCGCGCAGCTCCTTGAGCCAGCCCGGTGCCTGGGCGGCGCGCTCGAAGTCGAAACGGCCGGTGTTGAGGATCTTCTCCAGCGGCACTGCGCCCATGGCCATAGGCACGATTTCGGCGTGGGTATTCAGGCCCTTGAGGATGGCCATCAACTCTTCGCGCTCATGGCTGCTGATCAGGTCGATCTTGCTGATCAGCAAAACATCGGCGAATTCCACCTGCTCGATCAGCAGATCGGTGATCGAGCGCTCATCGTCTTCGCCGAGGGTTTCGCCCCGGCTGGCCAGGCTTTCGGCCTCGTGGAAATCGCGTAGGAAGTTCACCCCGTCGACTACCGTCACCATGCAGTCCAGGCGCGCTATGTCGGCCAGGCTCTGGCCATCCTCACCCCGGAAGGTAAAGGTCTCGGCTACCGGCAGCGGCTCGGAAATGCCGGTGGATTCGATCAGCAAGTAGTCGAAGCGACCATCGCGGGCCAGGCGGCCAACTTCTTCCAGCAGGTCTTCGCGCAGGGTGCAGCAGATGCAGCCGTTGCTCATCTCCACCAGTTTTTCTTCGGCGCGGTTCAGGCTGACATCACGCTGAACTTCGCTGCGATCGATGTTGATCTCGCTCATGTCGTTAACGATCACCGCCACTTTCAGGCCCTGGCGGTTTTTCAGGATGGCGTTGAGCAAGGTGCTTTTGCCGGCACCGAGAAAGCCGGACAGCACGGTGACGGGAAGACGGTTGGGCATAACAGGAGGCTCCAGCATTGATCAGACATAGCAAGCAGTGAGTTATAACATAACACTTAATGTGTTTAACCGAAGCTCAATTGCTGCTGAATGACCTGGCCTGCTTCCGCACTAAACGCACGAAACCAGACTGAGAGCCAGCATCCATAGGGGTTTCACGTGGAACGATCAAATACGCCAGGGCTTTCCGTCTGCACCGCTAGCTGTGGCTGAGTCGCAACGGCCTGACGAATCTGACAAGCTTGCTGTTACAGTTCACTGCCTTTTCGATGCCAGCCATGCCAACGCCAAACCTTACCCTGCGCGCCTACCAAGCCCAGGACCTGCCAGCCATCGTTACGTTGTTTCAGGCCTCGGTTAGCCAGCTGACTGCGCCGCACTACGACGCAGCGCCAGGCCTGGGCTCCGGCGACTGCAGATATGCCTGCCTGGAAAACACGTTTCTCGTCACTTGAACTGCTTATCGCCGAAGATAGCCGAGCTATCGCCGGCTTTATCGGCTTCAGCCTTGATGGCCATATCGATCTGCTATTCACCGCACCCGGCTTTGCCCGCCAGGGTGTCGCCAGCGCCTTGTATGCGGCAGCCGAGCAACGGCTGCGAGCGGCCGGCGCCCGTGAGCTGTTTACCGAGGCCAGCCTAGTGGCGCAGGCGTTTTTTGCCCATCAGGGATTTTCTGTGCAGCAGGCACAGACGGTGACGCGTGGCGCTGTTAACTTGCCGCGCATGCTGATGCACAAAACTCTGGAGCTGCGATGAACACCCTGACGATTATCGTGCTGGCCGCCGTGGTGCTGGCCGCCTGCGCCCTGGCGCTATGGAGCTGGCGTAACCAGATCAAGCTGGAAAAGCTCGATGAGCGGATCAACCGGCAGAGCGAGCTGATCGAGCAGCTCGACAGCGTGCTGGAAAACCCACAGCTCAGCGAAGCCGAACAGTTGGCGAAAAGCGAAGCCTTGCTGGCCAAGCTGCAGGAAACCCGTAAGCCTTAAGCCCGAAGACTTGGCCGCGATCAGACGACGCGAACCCATACCCGGTAGGAGCGGCTGGGCGGCACTCCGCCTTGGCCGCGATGTTGTTGCATTGACCGTGATCGCGGGCAATAACTGGGCGTCCCCCCCGCTCCTACAAAAGCTGAACCGCGCTCTACCAACCGCCGCCGCCCCCGCCACCACCGCCACCACCGGACGAGCCGCCGCCGGATGAACCGCCACCGCCTGACGAGCTGCTCGACGGGGGTGATGACGCCAGCGCCGTGGCGCTGCTAAGGCCAGCAGCCAAGGCGGCACTCATCGCCAGCGGTGTGCTGAATGAGCTGCGGCTGTGGTACCAGTCGGGCTGATAGTCACGCTGCGCCGGGTCGATCAGGCCATTGGCCAGCGCTGCGCTAAAGCGCGCGCTCCATTTGTCTTCCACGCCCAGGGCCATGGCATAGGGCAGGTGTTTCTCGTACAGCGCGATGCTCATCGCCGGGGCATTGCCTGCCAATGCCAGCACATCGCTCTCCGCCAGTTGCAGGTAGTCGCGATAGCCTTCCAGCTGATCCAGCAAACGCCGCCCTTCGACCGATGGTGCCGGCAGCAGGTAATAAAACAACACCACCACCAACACATACAGGCAGAGCAGCAGCAAGGCTGGCACCGACGCCGCATCGCTGAGCATCCAAAGGCCAACCGGTACTGGCCAAAAAAACATCAACCCCACCAGGCCCAGGCCGATCTGCTTACCCACGCTGGGCTGATGCCAGGCCATGTACAGCACAAACAACGACGGCACGCCAAAACCCAAGGAGAACACCACACCCGCCAAGCCGGTGGTCATATCGTCTTCGCTGCGCGCGCCGGTTAGCACCATGATCAGGCAGCCGACAAGCGCCCACACCAAGCCCCAGGCCCAGAGTCCCCGATTATTGCTGAACCAAGCCTTGCCCTGTTTTTGCAGCTGGGTTTTCAGCCCGGCTACGGCGTCAGCCAGGCGCGGCTCGTAGCTGCTACCAATTTCCAGGGCGATGCCTTCCTTATTGGCCGGGAACAGGCGTTTGCGCAGCTCGCGATCCGCCTCGCTGAAGTCTTCACGTGCGCCTGCGCCGCGAGCCAGGGTAAAACCACCGCCGCGCGGCTTGTCTTCGAGATGCAGGTGCTTGCGAATGGCCATATCGGTGAGCCACACACTGAACGCCCGCGCATCCTGATACGCCCCCTGCAAACCGCGATGCCAGAGGTAACCGGCCTGCACCGCACTCATGCCCTGCGGTGGCTCGAATAGCGGAATGATCAGGCCTTTCTCAGGGTCGCGGCCAACCCGGTCCCAGGCGCGCAGATAGAACAGCAGCAGGCCGACCAACAGCAGCAAACCCAGACACAGGCCGAGGTTATCGCGCAACAAGGCGCCGCCCCGTTCAACCAAACCCGGCCTAGTGACTAGCCCGGCTTGCCACTCCACAGCGACCGTCAGGCCCTGATAGGCCGGTAAGCCCTGCGTGGTGATCAGCCGCAGGTAATCATCGCGCTGTTCGACCACTTCATAGGCCTTGTCCTGGCTGCCCCAGCCACCGGTGTAGGCGGCACGCTGGCCGATCCGCGCGCCCCTCGGCAACAGCACTTCCACAGAAGCGTGCTGAATCGGGAAGCTCCAGCCATTGCCGGTGACGTTCCAGTACAGCTCGTCGGTATTGAGGTGGTGCAACAGCTGGCGCTCAACCCGATAACGCAGCTCATATTGATAGCGCCCCGGTTGCAGCACATGGTCAGCAGAACCGAGGTAGTAGCGCACCCAGCTACCGTTCTGCTCGACCCGCGCCCGCTCCGCCTGACCATCGCGGCTCACCCCAAGCAGGGTGATCGGGCTGCTCTGCAACAAACCCAGCGGCAAGCTGTAACTGACCGGCAAATCGCGGTAGATGCCGCGCTTGATCTGCTCACCCTCGGCCTGCACGGTGATCCGCTCGGTCACCAGCAGGTTGCCGTCCGCCTGCACCTGCAGGGTCACGGCAAAGTCTTCAATTACCTCGGCCGCAGCAGTCCATAGCGGCAGCAGGCACAGGCTCAACAGGGCAAAACGCAGCACTCGCAGCATGTCAAAACTCCATGTTTGGCGACTGGGCGTCACGCGGGTCATCCAGGCTGAAGTACTCCGCCGGGGTGAAGGCAAAAGGCCGCGCCACTAGGTTGCTCGGTACCGATTCCACCAGCACATTCAACTCGCGCACCGCGCCGTTGTAATAACGCCGGGCCATCTGGATATGGTTCTCGACCTCGGTGATGGTGCGTTGCAGGTCGAGAAACTGGCCATCGGCCTTGAGCGCCGGGTAGTCCTCGACCAGGGCAAACAGCTGGCGCAGCTGCGTGCTCAGATGCGCCTCCACCGGCGCCCGTTCAGCCAACGGCGAATCGGCCAACTGCAGCGCGCGCAGGCGCTCCTGCACCAGCGCCTGCAGCGTGCCCTGCTCATAGTTCATGTACTGGCGCACGCACTCGACCAGCGCCGGAATCAGGCTGGCGCGGCGCTTGAGCTGCACATCAATGCCGCTCCAGGCCTCGGCCACCCGTGCGCGGTTGAATACCAGGCGGTTGTAGTAATAAATCCCCAGGCCAGCCACAACCAGCAACAGCGCCAACACCCACCAAAGCCCTAACTCTTGCATCACCCCTCCCTGATTAGTCATCTGCCCGCCAATTCACCCTAGCCGGCACTCAACGGACGCGCCGGCCGACCTGCTTAGGCCAGCAAGGCGGACATCACCGCGCGATGCTCGTATCCTGTAGTGCCACAACGCGCGAGGCACCCATGCAGATCGAACTCCTGGAGATCCGCGATCACCTCAATCGCTACCCGCCCTTTGATGCCCTGCCCGAGGACAGCCTCGACGCCATCGCCCGCCAGGTCGAGGTGGCCTACTTCAAGGCCGGCACCGACATCCTCCTATACGGCGCAGACATCCATGACCTGCATTACGTGCGCAGCGGCGCGGTGGAAATCTACCGGCGCAATGGCGAGTTATACAACCGCCTGAGTGAAGGCGATATCTTCGGCCAGGCCGGCCTGCTGCGTAGCAACAAGGTGCGCTTCCCGGCCCGCGCGATTGAAGACAGCCTGATCTACTTTATTCCGGCCGCCCTGTTCGCTCAGATGTGTGAGCAACACGACAGCTTCGCCGATTTCGTTGAGGCCGAAGGCCAGTCACGCCTCAAGTCGGCTGTGGAGAGCCAGGGCAAGGCCAGCGACCTGATGCAGATCAAAGTGCGCACGCTGATCTCGCGTCAGCCCGTCTGCGCGAGCCAAGACACCCCGGTGCAACAGGCCGCACAGCTGATGACCGAGCAAAGCGTTTCGTCGTTGGTACTGCTCGACGGAGATGCGCCCGGCGCCGCCATGGTCGGCATCCTAACGGATCGCGACCTGCGCACCCGTGTGCTGGCCGTTGGGCTGGATGCGGCCACGCCGGTCAGCCAGGTGATGTCGCCCGATCCCATCACCATCCAGGCCGATGACAGCGTTTTCGAAGCCATGTTGAGCATGTTGCGCCATAACATTCACTACCTGCCGGTGGTGCAAAGGCGGCGCCCGGTGGGGATGATCAACCTCTCCGATATCATCCGCTACGAGTCGCAAAGCAGCCTCTACCTGGTCAACTCGATCTTCAATCAGCCGGATGTCGCCGGCTTGCAGGGACTGCTGCCGGACTTGCGCGGCACCTTCGTGCGCATGGCCAACGAAAATGCCACCGCGCACATGATCGGCAGCGCCATGGCTGGCATTGGCCGCGCCTTTAGCCAACGCCTGCTGGAGTTAGCGGAGCAGAAACTCGGCCCGCCGCCGGTGCCCTATTGCTTCCTCGCCGCCGGCTCGATGGCCCGTGATGAACAACTGGTGGTGACCGATCAGGATAACGCGCTGATTCTCGATGACCGCTTCGACCCCGACCTACATGACGGCTACTTTGCCGAGCTGGCGAAATTCGTCAGCGATGGCCTGGCCGCCTGTGGCTACAGCTACTGCAAGGGCGGGATCATGGCCACTAATCGCCAATGGCGGCAGCCACTCAAGGTATGGCGCGGCTATTTCAGCCAGTGGATCGACCGGCCCAACCCGCAAACCCTGCTTAACAGCTGCATCTTCTTTGACCTCGACGGCGTACACGGCGAGGTCGAGCTGGCGGAAAACCTCAAGGAACTGCTCGCCGAAAAAGCCAGCAATGCCCCGGCCTTTCTCGCCGCCCTGGCGCGCAACGCCCTGAACCGCACGCCGCCACTGGGCTTCTTTCGCACCTTCGTGATGGAAACCGACGGCCAGCAGAAACACATCATCAACCTCAAAGGCCGAGGTACAGCGCCGCTCACCGACCTGATCCGCGTGCACGCGCTGGCCTGCGGCAGCAAGGCGCAGAACTCACTGGAACGCCTGGACGCTATCGCCAAAACCAAATTGCTACAGCCCGAAGCGATCAGCCAACTGCGCTACGCCCTGGAATTTCTCAGCCTGGTGCGCATCCGCCATCAGGCCAATGCGCTGGCGGAAGGCCGCGAGCCAAACAACTACATCGAGCCGGAAAAAGTCTCGGCCAGTGACCGCCATAACCTCAAGGAAGCCTTTCAGATACTCAGCAACGCGCAGAAATTCCTGCGCTTCCGCTATCCCGCACAGCCGGGCAAAAGCTTATGAGTACGCTCGCTGCGCCGCTGGACTGGGCGGCGCGCTTTGCTGAGCTGGCTACCAGCGCCAAAGACCCGCGCCTGCAAGCCTTCTACCAAGCAGGCTGCGTCGCCGCCGACACCCCACTGGAACAGGTGCCGCTGCTGGCCCTCGATGTGGAAACCACTGGGCTCGACGCCAACCAGCACGCCATCGTCAGCCTTGGCCTGCTGCCCTTCAACCTGCAGCGCATCCGCTGCGGCGAAGCACGTTACTGGGTGGTCAAACCGGCCAGTGAATTGAGCAGCGAGTCGGTGACCTTCCACCACATCACACACTCCGACATCCGCCATGCCCCGCGCCTGGGGCAGATTCTCGACGAACTGCTGACGGTGATGGCTGGCAAGGTGATGGTGGTGCACTACCGCAGCATCGAGCGCAGCTTTCTCGATCAAGCGGTGCGTGAGCATCTGGGCGAAGGCCTGCAATTCCCGGTGATCGACACCATGCAGCTGGAGGCCCGCCTGCACCGCCAACCGAACTGGTGGGAGCGCTTGCTGCGGCGCCAGCCGGTGTCCATTCGCCTGGCCGATAGCCGCCTGCGTTACAACCTGCCGCCCTACCAGGCGCACCACGCCCTGACCGATGCCCTGGCCACCGCTGAGTTACTGCAGGCGCAAGTGGCAACGCACTATTCGGCGGATACGCCGATTGGGCAATTGTGGAGTTGAGACCGCACATCTGTAGGAGCGGTGGGAGGGGCTTTAGCCGCGACTGCAGCAGTCGTAGGATGGGTTGAGCATCGCGATACCCGTCATTTGGCTATTCCGTCGATGTGTATTTACTTGCACCCCATCGGGCGCGTTACTTGATTCGCTACACTTCACTCTTCAGGCCAACCTGCGGCTATTACTGCACGTCGCTCCGTTGCTCTTGCTGAGCACAAAAGAAAGTAACCAAAGAGAATGTGCCTCTGCATCCGGGTTTCGCTCCGGTATTGCTCCGGGGACTGGCAGAGCCGGCCTCTTACTAAAAACGTATGACTAGTTTTCAAACATTTATCACCGAGCAGAACACATGAACCGTCGCAAAAAAATCAAACAGCTATTACAAGCACATGCCAAAAAAGCCAGTGCCAAATTGGCGCCAAAACGTAAGTCTGCATACATCAGTAAAGCCGACCGTTTGAAAGCAGAAGCCGAAGCCACTCAAGACTTAACCATCACCACTGATAATTGATTTATGCCTATCAGGCTGCAGTGTCCCTCGCGATCGAGTAGGAGGCAGATTCACATCTGCCGTCCTCTCACACCACCGTACGTACGGTTCCGTATACGGCGGTTCAGGT
>NZ_JAPPVG010000012.1:0-103757 GCF_028680365.1 Pseudomonas sp. MIL19
GGTTGTTGCCACTGTTGCCACTGTTGCCGGTGTTTTTGAAACCAGACGCACATGTGTATGTGTGTTTTCACGGTGCGAGGCTACGCAATGAGCCTGCTTTCTGGACTGTTTACCGAACTGGAGAAAGTGCCCGCGCCACGTTTTGTAGTGAGTGAAAGCGTGGCGCGCACAGATCGTTTGCCAGGCGTACACCTGGAGCAGCACCAGCAAGCGAGAACCGAGCGAATGCTGGCAAGGGACCGTCCACCATTGGTGGATCACCCGGCAGAGATACCCCCGAAACTGAGGGCATCTAACCAACGTCAGAGAATGGTGACACTCCCTCAAATTGAGGAAGCCCCCGAACAGCCGCAGCACTTCATTCAAACCGCTGTCACGGCCTCGACCGAATGGCTGGCGGCGCGTGACGCCTTCTACCACCATCTGATGCCGTGCCGTGCGTGCCATGCGCCTGTGGGGCGGTACTGCCCTGCTGGTGCTGAGTTGCGCCAACGGTATGACCTCACGCCCATGGTATAGCGACGGGAAAACCGAAGTGGCCGCACTGAATTGGAAACGCTGTTAGCACCTAAGGAAACACCCCTTACGCGCGGGGACTGTTAACTGGTACGAGGTAAGTACGAGGGCATACGCCCGGCCCGTTTACGCCTAGTGGAGTGTTTACCGCAGCAACTGCGCATGGCCTGAGGTATCCACAGTGGTATCCAGCAAAACGGCGCATTGGGCCGCCAATTGGAAACGGTGTTAACACCCGAGTTAACACCCCTACGCACACGCAAGCGCGCTGGGTAATTGCGCAGACTTGACCACCCGCTTGCATCGGATTTGACCATCACGCTGCGTGGCTATGACCAGCAAAGAACGATTCATAGTTGCCGGTAGCGACAGGCAGAAATCGGCCAAAAGCGGACGGAATGGAGGGCGCGCCGAATTGGCTCTTGACGCACCTCTTCAGGGTGAGAGCTGGCAGTAGTTTGACAACTGATCAGTCTCTTTCTCGGGTAAAGCGATAGAACAGGTTTGGCTCGCTGACTACGTACAAATACCCTTCATTGTCGATGGTTACGCCTTCGGCCTGGGGTATGGCTTTCAGCAAACCAGCAAAACCTCTCGCCAGGGAGCGGAAACTCACCACCTTGCCTTCATCAGTCATTTCAATCAGCAGTTTCGACTCGTCGCTGAGCAATATCAGATGGCCACTCTGTTGATCGAAGACGACTGAAGACAGGTCAGTCGCAAACACCTTGTCTTTTACCAGGCTGGACAGGTCACGCACGTGCAGGGAAAACCCTCCGGCCAGGCTGGCACGAAGGCCGCTCACTTCCAGCAATTGGCGAGGATCTCGCTCCTTGGTCACAAACAGGCGGTCGCCTTTCAGGTCGTAGGCGAGCCCTTCAAGGCCTTTGTTGTCTTCCTTGCCAAGCGCCAGGGTCAGCGCTGGATACTGGTCTCGGCTCAATGGTCGATCAGGAGAAAGTTTACCGTCTTCGGCGATGGGGACATCCACGACAACCAGGCTCTGCCGGCGCTCTTCGGCGATTACCAGTTGGCCGTTGCCGGCATAGGACACCGCCTCCACATCGTGGAAACCGTCCAGGCTATAGCGCCTTTCCACATCACCGTCACGACTAAGGGCTAATAGTTCGTTTGGGCCATTGGTGACCGCCCACAGCAGGTTTAGGTCAGGATCGAAGGTCAGGCCCGAAAGATTGTTGTCCACACCGGGAACCGCCTTAGCATCCAGCTCAACCCGATAGTCAGGCAGCCACACAGAGTGCTCCTGCCAATCGTAAGTGTGCCAATTGGTCTTGATCCAGAAGTACAAACGATCATCAAGATGATGGGTGCGGACTTGGAATACGGTGAGCAACACAAGGCACAGCAGTGCCCACATCCAAGCGCTTGTTTTCCGTGTTCGGCCCAGCCAGTTTTTAGCCATCAAATACATTAGAAGCCTCGTTAATTGGGGCTGATGTCACGAGCCGTGATGGTTTCAACCCGACTCGGTGCGACTGGCGCAGGTGATGCACAGCAGCGTTGTCGGATCGAACTCCAGACGGCCCGAGGCGATCAACTCGCCGCATTGGGCGCAGCATCCATACTCACCCTCGTGCCAACGCTTGAGGGCCAGTTGGAGGCGGACGCGTTCATGCTGCGCCCGACTACGGATGGCATCGTTCATTGCTTGCTGCTGGAGTGCATCCATCCTCGACAAACGCCCTACCTTGCTTTGATCCAGCTCTACCGATTGCGAGCGAGACTCAGCGTCTTCCAGCAATCGATCCAGCTCGGCAGCCCGCTGTTCCAGCAGGGTCTTGAAATGGGCAAGATCGAGGGCGTCGTCCATGGCTATTAGCGCAGCAGTAACAGCGGACTGATGGTGGTGCGGAGCATGCTGGTCGTGGTGCTACCGACCAGGAACTGCCGGATACGGGAATGGCCATAGGCCCCCATCACCAGCAGATCAATGCCATGCTCTTTCTGATAGGCGTGCAGGGTAGGCTCTATCTCACCGCTCCTGGTCTCGGCACGAACAGTGAAGCCGGCGTTGATCAGCACTTTCTGCGCCCAGTCCAGCTGTGCAGATGCTTCATCGCTTACGGGGCCAACCATGACCAGGTGGATCGGCAACCCCTTCAGCAGCGGGCTGGCTGCCAGCATCTCCACTCCCTTGCGGGTAGTAGCTCCGCCATCGAATGCCAGCATCGCGCTCTTGGGCTTTTGGAAGTTGGCCGGGGTGACCAGGATTGGCCTGTGCATGATACGAATCACGCTCTCCAGCTGGCTTCCGACATGCTGACTCAGATTGCCACTAGACTCGCCCTGGCGACCGATGACCAGCAGGCGCGTTTCGGTTTGCAGCTCTTGCAGGCTTTCCAGCAGATCGCCATGACGCTGCTTGGACTCCGGCGCGGTCACACCATCCGTCATGGCCCGCTCTTTCGCGGCCGTTAACATGATCCGCCCCTGCTCCAGGGCCAACTTACCGCGCTGTTCATCCAGGGAAGCAAGCTCATCGAGCAGATGCTCGCGGCTGCCAAGGCCGATATTGCCACTCAAGTCGGCCGCAACTGGGTACTGGCGCTGATCCAGCACATGCAAGAAGGTCAGCGGGGCTTCCAGGCTCAGACAGGCCCAGGCTGCGTAGTCGCACACAGCTGGGGCCGAGGTGGAACCGTCGATACAGGCAATTACTTGGGTCATCGTTGCTCTCCTTCTCAGTGGCCCATGAGTTGATCAATGGCGTCGGGTTTATCGTGAACACCGAAGCGATCCACGATAGTGGCGCTCGCCTCGTTGAGGCCCAGCACTTCGACTTCGGTGCCTTCGCGGCGGAACTTGATAACCACCTTGTCCAGGGCAGCAACGGCGGTGATATCCCAGAAGTGGGCGCGATTCAGGTCGATGGTTACCTTGTTCAGGGCTTCCTTGAAGTCAAAGGCAGCGACGAACTTGTCAGCCGAGCTGAAGAACACCTGGCCGGTGACGTTATAGCTACGATGCTCGCCGGCTTCGTCCAGCGAAGAACTGATAGCCATGTAATGGCCAACCTTGTTTGCGAAGAACATCGCGGCTAGCAGCACACCGGCCAGCACGCCGAAGGCCAGGTTATGGGTGACCACCACGACCACCACCGTGACGACCATGACAATGTTGGTCGACAACGGGTGCTTCTTCAGGTTGCGCAGCGAATCCCAACTGAAGGTGCCGATGGACACCATGATCATCACTGCCACCAGTGCAGCCATCGGGATCTGCTTCAGCCAGTCGCCGAGGAATACCACCATGAGCAGCAGGAATACGCCGGCCGCCAGGCAGGACAGGCGGGTGCGCCCGCCGGATTTCACGTTAATCACCGACTGGCCGATCATCGCGCAGCCGGCCATTCCGCCGATCAGACCCGAAGCAATGTTGGCCACGCCCTGGCCCTTGCACTCGCGGTTCTTGTCGCTGGGGGTGTCGGTCAGGTCGTCAACAATAGTCGCGGTCATCATCGACTCCAGCAGACCGACCACGGCCAGTGCTGCCGAGTAAGGGAAGATGATGGCCAATGTCTCGAAGGTCAGTGGTACGTCAGGCCAGAGGAAGATCGGGAGCGTATCCGGCAGTTGGCCCATATCGCCGACCGTGCGGATATCCAGCCCAACCGACATGGCTACGGCGGTCAGCACGATGATGCACACCAGCGGCGATGGGATGAGCTTGCCGATCTTGGGGACATAGGGGAACAGATAAATGATGCCGAGGCCTGCGGCTGTCATGGCGTAGACGTGCCAGGTGACATTGGTCAGCTCGGGCAGCTGAGCCATGAAGATCAGGATCGCCAGCGCATTGACGAAGCCGGTCACCACCGAGCGCGAGACGAAGCGCATCAGTGAGCCTAGCTTCAGGTAGCCAGCAGCAATCTGTAACACACCACATAGCAGCGTGGCGGCGAGCAGGTATTCAAGACCGTGGTTTTTGACCAGGGTCACCATCAGTAGTGCCATGGCCCCGGTTGCTGCCGAGATCATTCCGGGTCGGCCACCGACAAAGGCGATCACCACGGCGATACAGAAAGAGGCGTACAGGCCGACCTTGGGGTCAACCCCGGCAATGATCGAGAATGCGATGGCTTCAGGGATGAGGGCCAGTGCGACCACTAGACCGGCGAGGATGTCGCCACGGATGTTGGACAACCAGGTTTGTTTTAACGAGTGGAGCATCAGATTTTCCAAGGCAATGGATCGCGCAGCACAGCATGGCGCAGGCCATGTGCATCTGGTCGATACGAGGTCAAATTGTCAGATGTTGGAGAGCTGTACAGGCCATGAAACCGAGTGCACAGCAGAGTGCGACCGCTGGCTTAGCAAGCAATCACAGATGATGCGGGGGGCGTAGCGCTATGGCGGCGTAGGCAGCCAGATGATGTTTTGCAAAGTAAGCATGAGGCCTAATCGAGTGTCTTTAGGAGCTAAAACGCTGATCACCTTACAGGATTCGAGCTGTTTTTGCGAGTCACGCATGACCAGGCGTCCTGCTTGGATCTCTGCCTGAGCCCCTCGCGCACTATCTCAATTACTTACGCTGCTCGGTGAAGCTCACGGGTGTCCGCTGTTGGCCGACTCCGGCCTGTAGCGACAGGCAGAAAGCGGCCATGAGCGGACAGTCACGGCAGGCAGAGTCGATCTGGAACTGAAGTTCGATAGCATCAATGTCGTGGTCTGTTCCCAGTTGTTCAGTGTGACGGAGGGTATGAGTGATCTGTAACAAATAATGATCAACCGTTCGCTGTCACCTTGCTCAATGTCAATATACGCGCCGTTTACGCCTTGGTCTTATCGAGTAAAAAAGGATGCAGAATATGTTCGAAATCGGTCGCAAAGGGCTGCGTCAGCTTCTGTTACCAACATTTATTATGTTTGCTGGGCCGGCATTGGCAGACGTGCAATGTTCAAATACGGATCGCTCGACTTGGATGAATGAGTCAGATTTTCGTGAGCACATGAAGGATCGTGGCGTGCAGATCACTAAGTTCTTGGTCACGACTGGGAATTGCTACGAAATTTACGGATTTGATAAATCGGGCAGGAAGATTGAGGTTTATTCCAACCCCGTCGATGGCACACCAGTCGCTGAAATCAATCCCGAAAGCGATGCTTAAACCATGATCAGAACCCTTGCAGTCCCGGTATTGCTTAGCGCGGCTGTGGCAGTCTTTTCCTTTGCTTGGAGAGCTGAACCGCCGCAACCCATGGCGGGCTTTGTGCCTACCAATAGCACCGCGTTAACGTCCTCCACTCCTGAATTCGCGGCGCACCTTGCGTCCAGCAACATGGAGGACTTCGTTCATTCGGCGTCTATATCCGGTCTGGGTGGCGGTGATTTGATGGCGGTCTGGTTCGCCGGCACCCGAGAAGGATCGGCAGATGTCGAGATTCGCTCATCGCGCTTTAACGCCGAGACCGGCCAGTGGGCCGCCGAACGCGTACTGGCAACCCGAAAAGTCACAGAGCAGGCGGTGGGCAAACGCATTCGTAAACTGGGTAATCCGGTCATAAGTCTGGCCCCTGACAACCGCCTATGGCTGTTCTATGTTTCTGTTTCAATTGGCGGTTGGGCCGGCAGTGCGGTCAATGCCATGGTTTCCGGCGATTTGGGTGAAACCTGGTCTACACCCCGTCAGTTAGTCACCACGCCTTTCCTGAACATAAGTACCCTTGTACGCGGTGCGCCGGTATTCCACGCCGACGGCAGTATTGGCCTGCCGGTCTATCACGAGTTCCTCGGCAAGTTCCCCGAGTACCTGCACCTGACAGCCGCCGGTCATGTGCAAGGCAAGTACCGCATAGGCAAAGCGCGTTATTCCTTACAGCCCAGCGTAGTGCCGCTCGATGAGCACCGTGCTGTGGCACTGCTGCGTTATTCAGGCGAGCAACACCACCGTCTGCTTGCCAGCCGCACCGAAGACAGCGGTCGAACCTGGAGCAAGCCCCATGCGCTGGAGCCGAGCAACCCCAATTCGTCAGTGGCGGCTGTTGGGCGCCCGGACGGGAGCCTGCTGGTGGCTATGAATGACTTGGAGGACGGTCGTTTCCGTCTGACCCTTTACGCCACTGACAGCAAGCTGGACAACTGGCGCACCCTCGGTGAGCTGGATGAAAGCCCCAACCCATGGGGTGAGCCGATCCCACAGGCGGAGTTCCCGGCGGTCATCCTGGAGAAGTTCCGTGAAAGCGGTGGCGCGCGGTTTGCCAAGCGTGAAGCGGTCTTTCTGGAGCGTGTCACGGCGCGCATGTGCAGCGGCAATGGCTGCGACTTCGACTATGAATATCCCTACTTCACACGCGATGCAGAGGGTAACTACCACCTGGTTTATTCCTGGAACGATATGTTCATCAAGCACCTTACATTCAACGAAGCCTGGCTCGCGGAGCGTCGTCTATGACCGATTTCTTGCTGCCGTATCTGGCCTTTACCTTGATTGTTTTTCTCCTGCTGTCGCGCGTGCGTCCCGGTCAGTCGTTGATGTTGGGCACCTTGGTCGCCGCCATTGTGCTCAGCCTGGTACCTCTGCAAGGCATGAGTTTGGCCCTGCAATTGCGCACCTACATGGGCGATCTCTCCATCAGCAGCTTGGTGCTGTTGGGCTGCTTCGGATTGGGTCGTTTTGGCCTGCCTGCGCCGGCTGCGCGTGACCGCCTAATGATGCTGGGCTTGTTTGCTGCGCTGGCCTTGCTGCTATATCCGGCCTCGTTGGGGCTGAGCTACATCGATCCGTATCAAGTCGGCTTTGAGCCACGCCCTCTGCTGCTGGTGCTGGGTGTGCTGTGCCTCATTCTCATCGTTCTGCGTAGCTGGCTGGGTGCGATGGCGTTGCTGCTGGCGACCCTGGCCTTTGCCTTGCGCCTCAATGCCTCGGAAAACTATTGGGACTACCTGATTGACCCATATCTGGCGCTCTACAGCCTCGGCGCCTTGCTGGCTCTGGGCCTCCGCACGTTACTGCGCCACGGCCGTGCTGCGCTCGCCTCTGACACAAGGACTGCTGCATGAGCTGGTTAGGATCGCGCCGTCTGCATTTTCTCGTAGGCCTTACCGTTTTGCTGTTTGTGTTGTTCGCCAGCCTGCGTGCAATCTTCCTGCTGGGCTTCTCCGGGTTACCCGACGTGACCGACCCGGATGTGCTGCGCACCCTGGGCATCGGCCTGCGCTTTGACCTGCGCCTGGCGCTGCTGTTGCTGCTACCGGTGGGTCTGCTGCTGGCGCTGCCCAAGCTGCGTCTGGCGCGATTTCGCGCATTTCGTTGGTTAGTACGCAGCTATCTGGGCCTGGCCATTGCGGCGCTGGGCCTGCTGTACATCATCGACTTTGGTCACTATGCCTATCTGGGCGTGCGCCTGAACGCCACTGTGCTGCGGTTTGCCGGTGACGCGCAAACGTCAGCGGGCATGCTTTGGCAAACCTATCCGGTGATCTGGATCACGCTGGCCTGGTTCGCGGGTGTGGCGCTGTGGCTGTATGCCCTGTTGCGCCTGGAGCGTGCAACGTTGGATCGTCCGCAGGTGCGTCACGTCGGCGTATTGCCAGCGCTGGGCGGCGCGGCCCTGGTCGGTATGTTGGTGTTCTTTGGTTTGCTCGGCCGTGCGGCCGCGTTGAACCTGGAAAACCCGGTGCCACTGCGCTGGAGCGATGCCTTTTATACTGGTAATAGCCAGGTGGCGGCCGTAGGCCTGAACCCGGCCCTGTTCCTCTTCGATACGCTGAAGCTGGAACCTGTAGCGTTTGATGAAGCGGCCACCCGTGAGCACTATGACGTGGTGGCCGATTACCTGGGCGTAACCTCGCGCGACCGCGAGGCGCTTAACTTCGTCCGTGAGCAGGATGTGCAACCGCATCGTCTGACCAGCGAGCGCCCGCCCAATATCGTTTTTGTCATGCTCGAATCACTTGGCACCACCGCTGTAGGTGCCTATGGCAACCCGCTCAACCCCACGCCGAATCTGGATCGCCTGGCCCAGGAAAGCTGGTTCTTCCGCCACTTCTACGTGCCCGTTACCGGCACCGCGAAAACCGTGTGGGCGAGCATCACCGGTATTCCAGATGTGTCGCGTGAAGAAACTGCCACGCGTAACCCGTTCATTGCCCGTCAACACACCCTGATCAACAACCTTGAAGGGTATGAGAAGTTCTACATGATCGGCGGCAATGCCGGCTGGGCCAATATCAACAGCCTGATTCGGCAGAGCATCGATGATGTGCAACTCTATGAAGAGCGCCATTGGCAGTCGCCACAAGTGGACGTGTGGGGCATCTCCGACCTCGACTTTTTCAAGGAAAGCACGCGCATCCTTGGGGCCCTGTCCAAGGACAAACCCTTCTTCGCCTACCTGCAAACCTCAGGCAACCACCGTCCATTTACCATTCCCAAGGAAAATGACGGCTTCAAGCCGCTCGACTTGCCGTTGGAACAGGTAAAAGAAGCGGGTTCGCGCAGCGTGGAACAGTTCAACGCCGTGCGCTTGCTTGACTTCAACATTGGCCGCCTGATGGAATTGGCTAAGGAGCAGGGCTTCTACGACAACACGATTTTCGTGCTCTTTGGCGACCACAACACGCGCATCAGCCAGATTCCGCACATGGCCCCGGCCTTTGAGCAACTGGGGCTGGAAAGTAACAACGTGCCACTGCTGATCCACGCGCCTAAGTGGTTGGCCCCGCGTGAATTTGACGAAGCGGTGGGGTTGGCGGACTTGCTGCCAACCATGGCGGGTTTGCTCGGTGTGCCATTTACCAGCGGCGCGCTGGGGCGCGATATTCAACGCCCGGCACCCGAGGGCGAGCGAGTGGTACCGCTGGTACTACAGGAGGGTAGCTTTCCGATTATCGGCGCGGTCACCCAGGACTTCCTGCTGCAGATGCGACACGACGGCACTTCACCGACCCTGCACGACCTGCATTCGCCCACCCCGCGTGACAACGTGGCAGAGGCCCATCCGCAGGAGTTTCAGCGGCTGAATGCACTGAGTCGCGGCCTGCACGAAGCCTCACGTCTGCAGATGTACCGCAACGTACGGGTAGAGAATTGATTGTCTAGGCAGAAGTGCAGCCGATGGCACAGATGAGGCTATACGGAACCCTCTTTTTAAAACACGTTTTAACCGGCTCTTGCTACTCGTGAAAAGAAATTATCCACCATTCGCGTGGGGCAGCTTTTGGCCGCTCTCTGCCGATCATGGTTACAAAGGCTGCTGGTCAAATCCGATGTAATCGGTGGTCAGGGCGAATGCAACCGGGTGGTCAAGCGGGGTGCAATTTCGCAGCCGGCTACCTCATAAAACCTCAGTTCTGCCCGCCCTCTAACCTGTTAAAACCTGTGGTTTAGGCAAGCCGCAGAACCTCACAAAACCTCACTTTTAGGTAAGCGTTTTACTGTCACTGATATGACCGAAGACCGCCGCCCTAGAGCGGTCAAAGCGTATTACCGGCACCGAGTTTCGTAACAGATACGCGCGTGCGCGCGAGGCCGGCGTGTTGACAAAAGTTTACATGGCGGAGGACGGCCTTCATTGCATCGCAGCACCCGCCTAGTTTCGGGAGCAGAACGCGCGCGTACGCGAGGCCGGCGTGCTAACAAAAGCTAACCTTCTGGCCGTGATTACTGCGCCCGGCAATGCGTGATGCTGCTGTCAAAAGCTTACATTCAGGCGGCAGGCTGTCTTGATTGCATGGCGGTACCCGCATAGTTTCGGGAACAGTACGCGCGCGTACGCGAGGCAAGCGGGTATTACCGTGCGTGCATCACACGTTTCCAAACGAGAGGTTTCCACCATAGTTGCCAGCAAATAGCCCGTTTCTCGCAGCTCTACGCGACATTGCGCTTAGCGCTCCGGCGTAACCTCTTCCACCAGAAAGCCTTCAAGGTCATAACCTTTTTCTGTCAGCCGCATATTGAGGCGCAGGTCATCACAGAAGATTGTCAGCTGTCCGCCGCAGCCTGGATGCTCGAGGCCGATAGGTTCAGGCACTGGCTCTGGATCGTAGTACTTGGCCTCATGCGGTGGCAGCTGTAGGCAATCATCAGACCCGCAGCTCAGGCAGCGCCCCCGGCTCACTCTTGAGGACAACGCTTCGCGCGCCAACTGATATTCAGCGAGCGCCTCCGCTGCTGATTCGACTTCGCCCTCCAATATCATCTGCCTGGTACTTTTGTTAGCCGAGAACTGCCACCAACGCTTTCGGGGTGAGTCAATGGCAAGCACTTCGCTAAGTTCGGCCCGGCAGGCCTCCAGCGTTCGTTGGCGTTCCAGCTCGCCAGCAGCATCAGGTAGGACTTCAATCACTCCAAGGTCAGCACATGCATGGCACCAGCCAATGGCGACACGCATGCGCACCTTGGCCTCTCCATGCAGGTAATACCTGTAGCCCCAGGTGCCGGCGTCCCAGCGGCTAAGATCGCACGCGGTACATCCGTAGGTAACGACTGGCATCGACATAACTGGTCATCCTTGAGCGAGTGAGTACGCGGCTGAGAGGCTGCGGCATTAACAAGGCTATGGTCAACACGACTGGCACCGGCTGGCCGAACGACGGTGGTGCCTTTTCTTACGCCCCAAAATTCATGTTTTAGGTGGGCACAAAACAAATAGTGAGTAGATTTGTGAGTAGATCGAAAACCGCACAGACCTTAAACCCATCAAATACGTAGCCTGTAGCGCTAGATTCGAGTCTCCCCCGGGCACCATAAATCTCGAAGAAGGCCTTGATTATCAAGGCCTTTTTTATTGCCCGCGATAAAGTAAAAAGGCATCAGAAGCGCGAGGCGAAGCGCCTTATAAGCACCCTCAACACGCTTACCCTGAAGCCCGCATAGACGCGTCTTGGGGCCAGTATTCGCATGCGCTGGCGGGCTTGGCATGTGCCTGGCCGCTGGCGTAAAGTTTGCGCCACTGTGTTTGCATGGGTCGCGGATCATCGTGACCTGGTGCAGCCGATCACCGAGATCCGCTACATCCAGCCCAGCGCCGCACATTGCCTTGCAACCAGTATCAGCCCCTCATGTCGAGTAGTGGCTGTCATCAACTCTAGGTTCAAGGAAATACACCATGTCGAATCGTCAGCACGGTACCGTCAAGTGGTTTAACGACGAGAAAGGTTTTGGCTTTATCGCCCAAGAAAATGGTCCGGACTTGTTCGTGCACTTCCGCGCGATCCAGAGCAACGGCTTCAAGAGCCTGAAAGAAGGCCAAAAAGTCAGCTTTATCGCGGTGCAAGGGCAGAAAGGCATGCAGGCTGACGAAGTCCAAGTTCAGGAATAAACCTGCCGACTCAAAGAACCCCTGATGACGCCATCAGGGGTTTTTTATGGCCCATCATCCACCGCAAGCACACCACAGGCCGCCGCCGAACGACGCCAAAATGCCTCGCGGCCATTTTTTCCAGCCATGAATGCCGTATTGTTGCCGCCATTCAGCCAGCCGACCGAGTAAAGAGCCCATCATGCCAAACCACCTACTGCGCCCGCAGGGTGAATTCCCCAGCGCCGGACTGATCCGCCGCCTTGCCGCCATGTTTTATGACTTCCTGCTGTGCATCGCACTGCTGATCGTGGTGACCTTTATCTACAAGCTGATCCTGATGGGTTTCTATGGCGAGGCGCAGCTCAAGCAGATGTCCGATGCCGGTGCACTGGATGGCGATCCCCTGCTCTCGACCCTGCTATTTTTCAGTTTGTTTGGCTTCTTCGCCAAGTTCTGGACCCACAGCGGTCAAACGCTGGGCATGCAGGTCTGGGGTCTGCGCATTCAGAACAGTGACGGCTCTGCCATCAGCCTGTGGCAGGCACTGCTGCGCTTCTTGGTCGCCATTGGTTCTTGGCTACTGTTCGGCCTGGGCTTTCTCTGGATCCTGAGGGACAAGGAGAAACGCAGCTGGCACGACATTTACTCAGACAGCCAAGTCATCCAGCTGCCGAAGAATATTCACAAGAAGTAAACCGCAGGCATAAAAATGGTGAGGAGCCATTTTTAACGTCGCGCAGCGACGGCCCAAAGGGTCGCCGCCATGGATGGCAGGCATAAAAAAGCCGGCGCCCCACAATGGGACGCCGGCTTTTTTTGCGCCTGATTAACCGGCGCGGCGCAGTAGAAACATCCCCGCGAGGGC
The DNA here is from genome assembly GCF_028680365.1 of Pseudomonas sp. MIL19. Taxonomy (NCBI): domain Bacteria; kingdom Pseudomonadati; phylum Pseudomonadota; class Gammaproteobacteria; order Pseudomonadales; family Pseudomonadaceae; genus Pseudomonas; species Pseudomonas sp. MIL19. Next base: position 12,646 of record NZ_JAPPVG010000012.1, read on the forward strand.
GCAGATGCCTGCCGGGATCAACACCGCCAGCAGCGGCGAGAAACCAAACACCAGGCTCGATGGCCCGAGCAGGTCCTGGCTGATCTTGAACACAAAACCCACCAGCACGCCGGTAAACACGCGCTGACCGAGGGTCACTGAACGCAACGGGCCGAAGATAAAGGAAATCGCCATCAGCACCAGCGCGGCCGTTACCAATGGCTGCAGCACCTTGGTCCAGAACGACAGCCAATACTGGCTATTATTCAATCCCTGCTCCGCCAGGTAGTGGATATAACTCCACAGCCCGGTCATCGACAGCGCGTCAGGCGCCAGCACCACCGTGCCGAGCAACTGCGGGGTCAACTCGACATCCCAACGCTCGTTCGCCTGCTGGATAACTTCACTGCTGCGCTCACGGAAATGCGTGGTCGACACGTCTTCCAGCTGCCAGTGATCGCCTTGGTACTGCGCACGACGGGCAAAGCTTGCGGACTGCATGCGCTTTTGCTCATCAAAGCGATAGCGGGTCACACCGAACAGCACACCATCCGGCTGCACGGCATTGATGTGCACATATTCTTGCCCCTGGCGATGCCACATACCGTGCTTGGAACTCTGCGCTTCACCGCCACCTTGGGCCATGGCGCGACTGGCTTGCGCCTGATTCTCGCTATAGGGCGCCAGGTACTCACCGATCAGCAAGCCGACCAGCATAAGCACCAACATTGGCTTCATCACCGCCCAGACAATCCGCCCAATCGACACCCCGGCGGCGCGCATGATGGTGAGCTCACTGTTACTGGCCAGCGAACCCAGGCCGATCAGACAGCCGATCAGCGCCGCCATTGGCAGCATTTCATACAGACGCCGCGGCGCCGTCAGCAGCACATAGCCCAGCGCATCCAACAGGGTATAGCTATCTTCGACATCGCCCAGCTCATCAATAAAAGCGAACAGCAGGGCCAAGCCAACAATGATGCCCAGCACCGCAATGATGGCGAGAAATACCTGGGTGCCGATATAACGATCCAACTTAACCACGGGCCACCTCCTGCGCCACACGACGGGCCAACCAGCGCAAACGCAGCGGCTCCCAATACAGCAACAGCAGGCCGATCATCGCGAACAGCCCGTGCACCCACCACAAACCCAGAGCGGTTGGGGCTGTCGCCTTATCCAGCGCACCACGCGCACCGATCAGCAGCGCCAGGTAAGCCATGTAAAGCAGGATCGCCGGTAACAGCTTGAGGAATCGCCCTTGCCGTGGATTGACCCGCGACAACGGCACCGCCAGCAAGGTGACGACAAACACCAGCACAGGAATCGATAAGCGCCACTGCAACTCGGACTGCATACGTGGATTGTCGCTACCAATCAGCTCGCGCGTGGGGATCGCTTCACGCTCCGTAACCTCAGTGGACACTTCCGGCTTGGGCAGCAGCACGCCATAGGTGTCGTATTTGATGGCGCGGTAATCGGCCTGCCCCGGATTGCCGTCGTAGCGGTAGCCATTTTCCAGAATCAGGTAGCGGCTGCCATCTGACTGAATCTCTTGGCGTCCGGACTCGGCCACCAGCACAGAAATACCGCGCTCCTTGTCGCCCGCGCGCGACAGCTGAGTCTCGGAGATAAACACCCCGGCCAACGCGCCACGGTCCTCGGACAACTCTTCGGTGTAAGTCACTCGCGAGCCATTGCGCATCGACTGAAAACGCCCTGGCTCCAGGGTATCCAACTCAGTCAGGGCGCTTTGCTGATTAAGAATCCGCGCCACCTGCTCAACACCTTGCGGAGCCAGGCCCAGGCTAAGCCAGCCGGCCAACAACGCCACCAGAACTGCCGGCGCCAGGCTGTAGGCAAACAAGCGCTGCTGGCTCATGCCGGTGGCCGAGAGCACGGTCATTTCACTGTCCAGGTACATCCGCCCATAGGCCAGGAGAATGCCGAGAAACAGTCCCAACGGCAGAATCAGCTGTAAGAAGCCGGGAATTCGGTAAGCCATGATCAGCAGCAGCACGCTGGGGTCGAGCGCCCCTTGCGCCGCCTGGGCCAGATAACGAATAAAGCGACCACTCATAATAATGACCAACAGCACCGCACTTACGGCACCTAAGGTCTGCAACACTTCACGGGACAGATAACGGAAGACGATCAAACCAGACACTCCAGGGTTGTCAGGCTCAGCTGGCTAAGCTCAAACTAGCCAGACTGCTTGCCGGCTCGCTCAACGGGCGAACCTCGAAATTTCAGCCGGCATTATCCTGCAATAGCGACTCGTTGTCTTGGGGACACCACGTAATGGAATTTATTGTTAAAAGCGCACGCCCAGAAACACTAAAAACCGCCACCCTGGTTATCCCTGTCGGCGAAGGCCGCACACTTGGCGAAATCGCCAAGGCCATTGACAGTGCCTGCGCTGGCGCCATTAGCGCGCTGCTCAAACGTGGCGACCTGGCCGGCAAGGTTGGCCAGACTCTGCTGGTGCATAACCTGTCAGGTCTCAAAGCCGAGCGCGTATTACTGGTCGGCACGGGCAAGGACAGCGAACTGTCTGACCGCCAACTGCGCAAAGTGATCACTGGCGTATACAGCAGCCTGAAAAGCCTCGGTGGCAGCGACGCGGTACTGGCGCTCGACGAACTTCAAGTCAAAAACCGCGACAGCTACGGCAAAACCCGCCTGATGGTGGAAAGCCTGGCCGATGCGGGCTACTGCTTTGATCGCTTCAAGAGCCAAAAGGCCGAAGCCGGCGCACTGAAGAAACTCACCCTGCTCACGGAAAAAACCAACCTGGCCGACGCTGAGCGCGCCAGCAGTCATGCTCAGGCAATTGCGAGCGGCATGGCCTTTACCAAGGACCTCGGCAACCTGCCGCCCAACCTCTGCCACCCAAGCTACCTGGCGGAAGAAGCCAAGGCACTGGGCAAAGCCTACAAAAACCTCAAGGTCGACATCCTTGACGAGAAGAAGCTCAAGGAACTCGGCATGGGCGCCTTCCTCGCCGTGGCCCAGGGCAGCGATCAGCCGCCACGGATGATCGTGCTCAACTACCAAGGCGGCAAGAAAACCGAGAAACCTTTCGCCCTGGTCGGCAAAGGCATCACCTTCGACACCGGCGGCATCAGCATCAAGCCATCGGCCGGCATGGATGAGATGAAGTACGACATGTGCGGCGCCGCCAGCGTGTTCGGCACCCTTAAAGCCGTTCTTGAGCTGCAATTGCCGATCAACCTGGTGTGCCTGCTGGCCTGCGCCGAAAACATGCCGAGCGGCGGCGCGACGCGCCCAGGCGATATCGTCACCACCATGAGCGGGCAAACCGTGGAAATCCTCAACACCGACGCCGAAGGCCGTCTGGTGCTGTGTGACACACTGACCTATGCCGAACGCTTCAAGCCGCAGGCGGTGATCGACATCGCCACCCTCACCGGTGCCTGCATCGTCGCGCTGGGCAGCAATGTCTCCGGCTTGATGGGCAATAACGAAGAACTGGTACAGCAGATTCTCGGCGCCGGCCTGGCCGCCGACGACCGCGCCTGGCAGCTGCCGCTGTATGACGAGTACCAAGAGCAACTGGACAGCCCGTTCGCCGACATCGCCAATATCGGCGGGCCGAAAGCCGGCACCATCACCGCCGGCTGCTTCCTCTCGCGCTTTGCCAAGAAGTACCACTGGGCGCATTTGGATATCGCCGGCACGGCCTGGATCAGCGGTGGCAAGGACAAAGGCGCAACAGGCCGTCCAGTGCCGATGTTGACGCAGTATCTGCTGGACCGCGCCAAGGTCTGATGCGCCTGTAGCCCGGATGCAATCCGGGGACGCCCCTGTCCCGGATTGCATCCGGGCTACGACTCTGGATCGCAGCAACGCCTGAGCCTCTGGCGCATTGTAGGAGCGGTCTTGACCGCGATTGACTGGTAAGCTGCGCGCGTATCAGCAAGCCGCTCCTGCAACTAACGCCCAAGCGTACCGCCATGCCCCGAATTGAATTCTATGTACTCTCCACCGCGCTGCCGGGTGACCGCTTGCGCGCGGCCTGCCAGCTGGCCATGAAGGCCTGGCGGGCTGGTCTGCCGGTATTCTTGCGCGGCAGCGATGCGGCGCAGTGCAGCGAGCTGGACGAACTGCTGTGGCGCTTCAAGGCAGAAAGCTTTGTGCCGCACAGCCTGCATCAGGACGATGCGCAAGCACCGGTGGTGATTGGCCTAGATGAGGAGCCTGCGAGCGCCCAAGGCGTGCTGATCAACCTTGGGAACGACTTGTCACCGCAGGTTGACCACTTCAGCCGGGTGATTGAGATCGTCAACCAGGAACCCGATCTGCTGACCGCCTGCCGGGAGAATTTCCGCAGTTACCGGCAGCGCGGGTATGATCCCAAGCGAGTCGAACTATAACCGGCCGCTGCAAAACTACCGGCGCCGCCTTTGCCTTGCCCGCCTCGCCTACGCTTCTCAACCGCCTGCTTAGTTGCACACCATGGACAACCCAAACACACCGAACAAACCCGCACACCTGCTGAACGACCTGGAGTCGATCCGCCAACTGCTGGGCGATGAAAACCTCGAACCACCCCTGCTGATGGACTCGATCGACCCGGACAGCATCCCCCTGCTCTCCGAAATCGTCACGCCAGCGCCCGACATAGCCAACCCAACCCCTAAGCCGAGCGCGCCACCAGCACCACAGACCCTGCGCGAAACCGTCAACCAGAGCATCAGCCGCGACAGCGAGTTGAATCGCCTGGACAGTGAACTGCGCGCCGCCGCCCAGCTGATTCTGCAAGACGTGATCGACGACTTTGTGCCGCAGATCGAGGCCGAGCTGAAACGCCGCCTGGAAGCCCGTCTGACGCGCCTACTGCCGCCACGCCGCCCATAAGCACAGGCGCATCACGCCCATCAGTCAGCCCCAGCGCGCTCACCCTTACGCCACACAGGCCATCCCCGCTATACTTGCCGGCTTTTCCGTCTAGCCGTCATAAGGGTCCCGCCGCGCATGGACAAGACCTACCAGCCGCACGCCATTGAAACCGCCCTGTACCAGAACTGGGAAGCGAACAACTATTTCGCCCCGCAAGGTACAGGCGCGCCGTACACCATCATGATCCCGCCGCCGAACGTCACCGGCAGCCTGCATATGGGCCACGGCTTCAACAACTCGATCATGGATGCGCTGATCCGTTTCCGCCGCATGCAGGGCCGCAATACGCTGTGGCAACCGGGCACAGACCACGCCGGCATCGCCACCCAGATGGTGGTTGAACGTCAGCTGGCCGCTGACGGCATTGGCCGCCACGACCTGGGCCGCGAAAAATTCCTGGAGAAAGTCTGGGAATGGAAAGAGCAGTCCGGCGGCACCATCACCCGGCAGATTCGCCGTTTGGGCAGTTCGGTGGACTGGTCGCGTGAGCGTTTCACCATGGACGACGGCCTGTCCGAGTCGGTTAAAGAAGCCTTTGTACGCCTGCACAAAGACGGCCTGATCTACCGCGGCAAGCGCTTGGTCAACTGGGACACCAAGTTCCACACCGCCATCTCCGACCTCGAAGTGGAAAACCACGACGAGAAAGGCAGCCTGTGGAACCTGCGTTACCCGCTGGCTGACGGCAACAAGACCGCCGACGGCAAGGACTACCTGATAGTCGCCACCACTCGCCCGGAAACCATGCTGGGCGACAGCGCCGTTGCGGTAAATCCGAGTGACGAACGCTACCAAGCGCTGATCGGCACCTTCGTTGAGCTACCGCTGGTGGGCCGACGCATCCCGATCATCGCGGACGACTACTGCGACCCGGAATTCGGCACTGGCTGCGTGAAGATCACCCCAGCCCATGACTTCAACGACTATGAAGTCGGCAAACGCCACAACCTGCCGCTGCTGAACATCTTCGACAAAAACGCCGCGGTACTGGCGCAAGTCCAGGCGTTCAACATCGATGGCAGCGTTAACAGCGAATTCGACGGCAGCCTGCCGGCGCAGTTCGCCGGCCTCGACCGTTTTGAAGCACGTAAGCAGATCGTTGCTGCCTTCGAGGCCGCCGGCCTGCTTGAAGGTATCGAGCCGCACGCCCTGAAAGTGCCGAAAGGCGACCGCTCCGGCACCATCATCGAGCCGTGGCTGACCGACCAGTGGTACGTGTCCACCAAGCCGCTGGCGGAAAAAGCCATCGCCGTGGTCGAGAGCGGTGAAATCCAGTTTGTGCCCAAGCAGTACGAAAACATGTACTTCAGCTGGATGCGCGACATTCAGGACTGGTGCATCAGCCGTCAGCTGTGGTGGGGCCACCGTATTCCGGCCTGGTACGACGATGCCGGCAACGTCTATGTCGGCCGCGACGAAGCCGAAGTGCGCGCTGAAAACAACCTTGGCGACGCTAACCTGCGCCAAGACGAAGACGTGCTGGACACCTGGTTCAGTTCTGGCCTGTGGACCTTCTCTACCCTCGGCTGGCCCGAGCAGACCGACGCACTGAAAACCTTCCACCCGACCGACGTGCTGGTCACCGGTTTCGACATCATCTTCTTCTGGGTTGCCCGGATGATCATGCTGTCCACTCACCTGACCGGGCAGATTCCGTTCAAGACCGTCTACGTGCACGGCTTGGTACGCGATGGCCAAGGCCAGAAGATGTCCAAGTCCAAGGGCAACGTGCTCGATCCACTGGATATCGTCGATGGCATCACCCTCGACGCCCTGCTGGAAAAACGCACCACCGGCTTGATGCAGCCAAAGCTCGCCGAAAAAATCGCCAAGCAGACCAAAGCGGAATTTCCTGACGGCATCGCCGCTTATGGCACCGACGCCCTGCGCTTCACTAACTTGGCATTGGCCTCCACCGGCCGCGACATCAAGTTCGACATGGGCCGGGTTGAGGGTTACCGCAACTTCTGCAACAAGATCTGGAACGCCGCCAACTTCGTCATCGAGAACACCGATGGCCAAGACACTGGCGTCAACGGCGAGCCAGTCGAGTTGTCCTCGGTGGACCGCTGGATCATCTCCGCCCTGCAGCGCACCGAAGCCGAAGTGACCCGCCAGCTCGACGCCTTCCGCTTCGACCTGGCCGCACAGGCGCTCTACGAGTTTATCTGGGACGAGTACTGCGCCTGGTACCTGGAGCTGGTTAAACCCGTGCTGTGGGACGAAAACGCGCCGATCGAGCGCCAGCGTGGTACCCGCCGCACCCTGGTACGCGTACTGGAAGTGGCGCTGCGCCTGGCCCACCCGTTTATGCCGTTTATCACCGAAGAAATCTGGCAGCGGATCAAGCCGCAGGCAGGCGTCAGCGGTGAGACCATCATGCTGCAGGCCTGGCCAGTGGCCAATGAAAGCCGCATCGACGCCGCTGCCGAAGGCGATATCGAGTGGGTCAAGCAGCTGATGCTCGGCCTAAGGCAGATCCGTGGCGAGATGAAAATCTCCATGGCCAAGCGCATCGACATCATCCTGCAAAACGCCAGCGCCGAAGACCTGCGTCGCCTCAACGACAACGCACCGCTGCTGAACAAGCTGGCCAAGCTGGAAACCGTGCGCGTGCTGGAAGCCGGCGAAGAAGCACCGATGTCCGCCACTGCGCTGGTTGGCGAGATGCAGGTGTTGGTGCCAATGGCCGGGCTGATCGACAAGGACGCCGAACTGGCGCGTCTGGATAAGGAAATCGCCCGTCTAGATGGCGAGGTCAAGCGTGTCGGCGGCAAGCTGAGCAATGAAGGCTTCGTCGCCAAGGCGCCGGCCGAAGTGCTCGATAAAGAGCGCGCCAAGCTGGCTGAAGCCGAACAAGCCCTGAGCAAAATGGTTGAGCAGCGCGGCAAAATCGCCGCCCTCTAAGCCGCTGGCAACACCCCAGGCCCGCGCCCTCACTGGCGCGGGCCTTGTTTTTTCTAATGGGAAGGGAATTCCCCACAAGCATGGGTCATCGCGACCCATGCTTGTCCATTTCCACTGATTTATCGGTACACCCATGACTGATGCACGCTCCCCTTCCCTGCTCGACGCACTCATGCCAATCGGCGTATTGGTGGTCTTACTGGGTCTTTCGGTTTACCTCTACGGCGACAGCTCCTCCAGCGGGCCCAACCAGATCGCCCTGATGAGTGCCGCTTTTGTCGCCGGCCTGATCGGCCTGAAAAACGGCCTGAAATGGGCTGACATTGAGGATGGCATCCTCGCGGGCATCCACATGGCGATGAAGGCCAACCTGATTCTCCTGGCGGTTGGCGCGCTGATTGGCACCTGGATTCTCGCTGGCACCGTGCCGACCATGATCTGGTTCGGCCTAAAGCTGATTTCAGCCGAATACTTCTACGTCACCAGTTGCCTGATCTGCGCCCTCACGGCGCTGTCCATCGGCAGTTCCTGGACCGTAGCCGGCACCTTGGGCATTGGCCTGATGGGCGTAGCGGCAGGGCTGGGCCTGGACCCGGCGATCACCGCCGGGGCAATCATTTCCGGGGCCTACTTTGGCGACAAGCTCTCGCCGATGTCGGACACCACCAACCTGGCGCCCGCCGCCGCTGGGGCCGACCTGTTCGCACACATTCGCTACATGCTGCAAACCACCGTGCCGGTGCTGCTGATCGCCTTGGTGATCTTCTTTATCCTCGGCCAGCAAGCCAGCGACAGCCATGACACCACGCGTATCGCCGAGGTGCTGCAAGCCCTTGAGAGCCAGTTCAGCCTCGGCTGGCACCTGCTGTTGCCGGTGGCTTTTTTGCTGTTTCTGGCGGTGCGTCAGTGGGCGGCCTTCCCTGCGGTGTTTCTCGCGGCGCTGGTCGGCGCAGTGTTTGCGCTGATCTTCCAGCCTGAGGTCATGCAGCGCCTGGCCGACCCCGCCGCGGGGGCGCTGGCGCCACTGAAAACGATGTGGACCGCACTGTTTGCCGGTTACGAGTCCAACAGCGGCAACGTGGCGCTGGATGGCCTGCTGTCCAAGGGCGGCATGGGCAGCATGCTCACCACCGTATGGCTGATCATCTGCGCCATGTGCTTTGGCGGCGTACTGGAAAAACTCGGCCTGCTGCAACGCCTGCTGCAAAGCACCCTGCACCTGGCTAAAAGCACCAGCAGCCTGATCGCCAGCACCATCGCCACTACCATTGGCAGCAACATCATCACCGCCGACCAATACATCGCCATTGTGCTGCCCGGGCGCATGTACCGTGAGGAATACGCCAAGCGCGGCCTTGCCCCGGTGACCTTGTCGCGCGCCCTGGAAGACGGCGGCACTCTGACCTCGGTGCTGGTGCCGTGGAACACCTGCGGGGCTTACATGGCGGCCACCCTCGGTGTCGCGACCCTGAGCTACCTGCCGTACTGCTTCTTTAATTTACTGATGCCGCTGCTGGCGATGTTCCTCGCGTTTATCTTCCCGCCGCAACCGGTTGCGCCCCCCACGGCTGTGCGCGACGCCCTGCCGCAGGCTTAATCGAAAAGCCCGCCCCAGTTGCGCAACTCCGCGCAACTGGGGCGCTGCAGCACTAACCGATCAGTCAGAAATCGCCCATGCAGAGCGCAGGCGCACTGGCTGCACGATAAATAGCCTGCCAATTTCTGAGCAATTCAGGCATCTTCGTCGACGCATCAAAAACCTCTGGCACCTCTAATTCAATAAAAAAGCCCTGCAAATGGAATTCTGACCATGTATGCGTTGATGGCATTGATCTTTGTCCTCGGTTACCTGTGCATCGCCCTCGAACACCCACTGAAAATCGACAAGGCCGCCTCGGCGATCCTTACCGCGGTGATCTGCTGGACCGTGTTGGTGCTCGGTGCCGACACCATTCTGCCGCTGATTGGCTCAGGCACGGCCGGCGCCAGCAGCAATGGCCACCACGTCACCGAGGAACTGCGCCACCATTTGGGCGAGATCTCCGAGATTCTGTTCTTCCTGATGGGCGCGATGACCATCGTCGAGCTGATCGACGCCCATGAAGGGTTCAAGGTCATCACCGACCGTATCCGCACCAACAAGCGCGTCACCCTGCTGTGGACCGTGGCGCTGATCACCTTCTTTCTCTCGGCCGCGCTGGATAACCTGACCACCACCATCGTCATGATCTCGTTGCTGCGCAAGCTGGTCTCGGACCAGAAAGAGCGCTGGTTCTACGCAGGCATCGTGGTGATTGCGGCCAACGCCGGCGGCGCCTGGTCACCGATTGGCGACGTGACCACCACCATGCTGTGGATCGGTAATCAGGTCACCACCAGCGGCATCGTGGCCAACCTGTTTATCCCCAGCCTGGTATGCCTGCTGGTGCCGTTGTTGATTCTCAGCGTGACAATGAAGGGCGAGATCCAACGTGCCGAAGTGAAACCCTCCGCCGAAGAACGTCGCGACCCGACCACCCCGTTCGAGCGCAATCTGGTATTCGTACTCGGGATCGGCGCACTGGTGTTCGTCCCCGTGTTCAAGACCGTGACCCACCTGCCGCCTTACATGGGCATTCTGCTGGGTCTGGGCGTGCTCTGGGTGGTGACTGAAATCATCCACCGTGGCAAAAACGATGAAGACAAACACCCACTCTCGGTGGTCGGCGTGCTGCGGCGCATCGACACCACCAGCGTGTTGTTCTTCCTTGGCATCCTGCTGGCGGTCTCCAGCCTGGCCACTGCGGGCCACCTGACCCAGGTGGCGACCTTGCTGCGCGAAGGCTTGGGCGATGTCTACGCCATCAATATCGCCATCGGCCTGCTGTCATCGGTGGTCGATAACGTCCCATTGGTGGCTGGTGCGATGAAAATGTACCCCCTGGTGAGCCCGGAGGCGCTGGCCTTGGCCGGAGCGGACGCAACCTGGCTGAGCAACTTCCAGGTCAACGGCACCTTCTGGGAAATGCTCGCCTATTGCGCCGGCACCGGCGGCAGCTGCCTGATCATTGGCTCCGCGGCCGGCGTGGCGGCCATGGGCATGGAGAAGATCAACTTCATCTGGTACTTGAAGAAAATCAGCCTGCTGGCCTTTATCGGTTATATAGCCGGTGCAGCCACCTATATTGGTATTGCCACCCTCGGCTGATCACCTTCACCCGAACACGGCGCGCTCAACTGGCTGCGCGCCTGGGTCAAACGCAGGAGCACCGCACTGATGGATGTCAGCAAGACCAAAACCAGCTTTTACCGCCGCCTCTATGTGGCCTGGCTGGTCGACAGCGGCACCGCCAGCAGCGTGCCGGCGCTGATGGAGGCCACCGGCATGCCACGACGCACCGCCCAGGACACCCTCACCGCCTTGGCGGAGCTGGACATCGACTGCCAGTTTGCCCAGCAAGAAGGCGAACGCAATAACGCCGGGCACTATGTGATACGTGACTGGGGGCCGATCAACCCGCAATGGGTCGCGCACAACCTGCACCAGATCAAGGCCGTGCTGGGTTATCCCTGAGACAATTGCGCGCCCTGCAGGGCTAAACACGCATGAGTAACGAACTGTTCTGGGTACTCGGTCTGTTGCTGACCGCCGTGACCCTCTTCATCCTCAACAAGCCGCGCATGGACGTAGTCGCCTTGCTGGTGATCATCGGCCTGCCGCTGACCGGGGTGCTCAGCATTGAGCAAACCCTGGCGGGGTTCAGCGACCCCAGCGTGGTTTTGATCGCCGCCCTGTTCGTCATCGGCGACGGTTTGGTGCGTACCGGCATCGCCTACCGCCTGGGCGATTGGTTGGTGGCCCGGGCCGGCAACAGCGAAACGCGCCTGCTGATCCTACTCATGCTGACCGCCGCCGGGCTCGGCTCGGTAATGAGCTCCACCGGGGTGGTGGCAATTTTTATCCCGGTGGTGCTGGGCGTGTCCGCGCGTTTACGCATCGCCCCGGCACGTTTGATGATGCCGCTGGCCTTCGCCGGCTTGATCAGCGGCATGCTGACCCTGGTCGCCACCCCGCCCAACCTGGTTATTCATGCCGAACTGCGCCGCGCGGGCCTGGAGGGTTTTGGCTTCTTCAGCTTCACCCCGATTGGCCTGGCAGTGCTGGCGCTGGGCATCGTCTACATGCTGCTGACCCGTAACTGGCTGGCCGGCAGCCACAGCAACAACTCCGGCCCCGAACGCCTGACCCTAAGCGACCTGGCGCACGCCTACCGGCTCAACGAACGCGAGCGACGCCTAAAAGTACGTGTCGATTCGCCCCTGGCCAACCAGACTCTCAACGAACTGGAGCTGCGCCAGCAGTACGGCATCAACGTGATCGCGGTTGAACGCCAGCGTAAATTTCGGACCTTGCTGCTGATGGCCACCGGCAACACCTTGCTGGAGCCTGGTGACGTGCTGCTGGTGGACCTCGCCAGCCCGACCATCGGCTTGCTGGATGCGTACCACAGCCTGGGACTGGAGCCAATGAACCTGGCGCATTCCTATTTCAGCCTGCACGCCCATCAGTTGGGCCTGGCCGAGATCGCCCTGCCGCCGGAGTCGCAACTGCCCGGCAAAAGCATCTTCGAGCTGGGTTTTCGCAGCAAATACAAACTCAACGTGGTCGGTTTACGCCGCCATGGCGAAGCCCTGCAAGGGGTGCTGGTGGACGAGAAACTAAAACCCTCTGACACCCTGCTGGTCGCCGGCAACTGGCGCGACATCCACCGTCTCCAAGGCCTGAGCCGTGATTTCTTGGTGCTGAGCCTGCCGGCCGAAGTGGATGAAGTGGCCCCGGCGGCGCGCAAAGCCCCCTACGCCCTGCTCAGCCTCGCGGTAATGGTGGCGTTGATGCTCAGCGGCCTGCTGCCCAATGTCATGGCCGCACTGATTGGCTGCTTGCTGATGGGCGCCTTTCGCTGCATCGACCTGGACAGCGCCTACCGCGCCATCCACTGGCCGACCCTGATTCTGATCGTCGGCATGCTGCCATTCGCCCAAGCCTTGCAGCAGACCGGCGGAGTGGATCTGGCCGTCCACGGTTTAGTCCAACTGCTGGGCGAGGCGGGCCCACGGGGGATTCTCGCCAGCCTGTTTGCCGTGACCGCGGTAATCGGCCTGTTTATCTCCAACACCGCCACCGCCGTGCTGATGGCTCCGGTGGCTATCGCCACCGCACAGGCGCTGAACGCTTCGCCCTACCCCTTTGCCATGACCGTCGCGCTGGCGGCCTCGGCAGCCTTTATGACGCCGATCTCCTCGCCGGTAAACACGCTGGTGCTGGGTCCTGGGCAGTACCGCTTTGGCGACTTCGTGCGGGTGGGAGTACCCTTTACCTTGCTGGTGATGCTGGTCACGGTGCTACTGGTGCCGTGGATTTTCCCGCTCTAGACCGGCGCCACAACGGCAAACGTTGAGTTTTCCTGCAGCCGGCCAGCGGCTGTGGGAAAATCCCGCCCCCACTCGCTCGACAGCCAGACCATGCTCCCGCCAGCCAAACGCCCCAGCAAGAAAACCACTGCGCCACGCCCGTCTGCGCCCAAGCCAGATGCCGCCAAGGGCCAGTTGCACCCGCGCAATCGTCACCAGGGCCGTTATGACTTCCCCGCGCTGATCAAGACCAGCCCGGAGCTGGCGGCCTTTGTGATCATCAACCCCTATGGCAATCAGAGCATCGACTTCGCCAACCCGGCGGCGGTCAAGGTGTTCAACCGGGCGTTGCTCAAACAGTTTTACGGCATCAATCATTGGGATATTCCGGCAGATTACCTGTGCCCACCGATCCCTGGCCGCGCCGATTACCTGCACTACCTGGCTGACCTGCTGGCCGCCAGCAATGCTGGCGAGATACCGCGCGGGGCCAAGGTGCGCGCGCTAGATGTGGGCGTCGGCGCCAACTGCATTTACCCACTGTTGGGTAACCGCGAATACGCCTGGCAGTTTCTCGGCGCGGACATTGCCGCCGAGGCCATCGCCTCAGCCAAAGCCATCGTGCAGGCCAACCCCGGTTTACGTGACGCCATCGAACTGCGCCAGCAACGCGACAGAGCGCATATCTTTCAGGGCCTACTGAACAGTGATGAGCGTTTCGACCTGACGCTGTGCAACCCGCCCTTCCATGCCAGTGCCGAAGAGGCCAGCAGCGGCAGCAAGCGCAAGTGGCGCAACCTCGGCAAACTCGACCCCAAACGCAAACTGCCGGTGCTGAACTTCGGTGGCCAGGCGGCGGAGTTGTGGTGCAAGGGTGGCGAAGCGGCGTTTGTCAGTCAGTTGATCAGGGAAAGTGCCGCCGTCGGCCAGCAGGTGCTGTGGTTTAGCAGCCTGATCTCCAAGGCCGGCAATCTGCAGGGGGTTTACAGCGCACTGAAGAAGGCCGGCGCGCTACAGGTGCAGACCGTGGAAATGGCCCAAGGCCAGAAGCAGAGCCGCTTTGTCGCCTGGACCTTCCAGACGCCTGAGCAGCAGCAGGCATGGCGCAAAGAACGCTGGTCGTAGGGCGAGGGACATGGACGTCCCTCGTGATACCCGTGGCGCTCAATGCCGCAGTGATGGGTTACGCCGCCTCGCTATAGGCGCATGAACGCGAATATACGTGGCGGCTAACCCATCCTACAGGTGCATCAAGGCGTTATTTGACCAGTTCGAACAGCGCAACGTTGCCGCTCTTCTCCAGCCCGGTCACCAGGAAATGTCGCCCATTGTGCTCAACATGCGCTAGCCCCTCAGGCGCCAGGTTGCCAGACCCTGCGCCTTCGCTTGCACCGATCACTTGCAGCACCTGCGGTTGATTCGGCTGATCGAGATCGATCAGCGCCAGCGAATCCGCACGCTCCAGGGTAGCCACCGCCAGACGTTTGCCGAAGGCATCGAAACTCACCACACCCTCCGGCTCGCTGCCTTTGTTGGGGCTGCGAGCATCCGGGTAAACGCCGGCAGCGGCAGCCTTGTCGTCAAGCTGGCTGCCGGTATCGCCGAGTAATGTGCCGCTCATGGCATCAAACACGCTAACCGTACGGCCACCACCGCTGGGCAAGCCGGCCTTGGTTTTGCCGATTTTCGGGTCGCTGTCGCCTTCATCAGCCGTGATCAGGTAACGACCATCGGCGCTTACGGCCACGGCATCCGGCTCACGCAGGGCGAACAGCTCGGCACTCGGGTCGTACTTGCCGTCATCCACAATATCCGCCGCATGACGCACCGTGCCGAGGCCAAACACTTTGTCCAACTTGCCCTGCATGACATCAATCACGGCAACCGCGTTGTTTTCCTGCAGGCTGATATAAGCGCGCGCTCCGTCTGGGCTGAAGGCCACGTATTCCGGCTCGATATGCTCGGGGCTGGTGCCGAATGGAATTTTCAGCTCTTCACCGTCGATTTCCCGCTCCAGCAGCCGCTTGTGCTCGGCCTGCGTCGCACCCTCGACACCGGCCAGGTCCGGCAGGCTGATCAGGCTGTGTTTGGCCGCGACCACGCCACCGCGCAGGTCGATCAGGCTGATCGAACCTTCACCACTGCGAAAACCTGCACCGTCGCGCACATAACCCTCACCTTCGTTAGCCACTACAACAAAATCACCCGTGGGCGAAAACCCTACGCTGTCCGGCCAAACACCAACCTCCAGGGTATTCAGCAGTTTCCCATCAGCCGCGCTGCGAAACTCTATACGACCGTTTTTCAGGCCATCGCGGTCGCGGATGCACACGGCAAAAAGGTCTTCGTTGGGGTGGAAGGCCACCGATGTAATCTCCCCAGCCGCCTCGGCCACCAGGTTATAGCGCTCCAGGCGATCAAGACCCTTGGCCGGGTCCAGCTGCAGAATATCCACCAGGCCTTCGGCGCTATTGGACACAGCCACGCGCAGGCTTGATGCCTGCACGCTGACAATTTCAGTGCCTTCAGCAAAACCGCTTTGATACTGCCCCAGCGGTTTCAGCTCCAGGGCCGACGCCAATGGGGCTAGGGCAAACAGCGCACACAACGTTGGGATTCGCAGCACGGTAACTATCCTTAGGCAAAAACAGGGGGAATTGAACAAATCCGCAGCAGTCTTAACCCACAGGATGACGTTTTAATGACGCATTAATGGCGTTTCATCCACAGCACGGCGATGGTATTACTGTACTGAGAGCAAACACGCACCTGCAGTATCGGTTGCAGTAAGGGGCATTAATGAAGTGGAAAAACCTGTTCGTCGTTGTGTGCTTGCTCCTAGGGCTGCCCACACAAGCCAGCGAGCAGCCAGAGTTGAACATCAGCGTCGGGGACTGGCCGCCCTACCTGTCCAGCGACTTAAAACATAACGGCGTCATCGCTCACCTGATCAGTGACCTGTTCGCCGCTGAGGGCTACCGCGTAAACTTCCAGTTCCTGCCTTGGCCGCGCGCCTACTCCTCGGCTGCAGCCGGCCGCTTTGACGCTACAGCCGTGTGGATGCACAAGCATGAGCGCGAGGCTGATTTTCTCTTCAGCGCACCGTTACTGGACGAGCAGTTTGTGTTCTTTCACCTGAAAAGCCTGCCCTTTGACTGGCGTCGCTTTGACGACTTGACTGGCATGACCCTCGGTGGCGGCCTGGAATACAGCTACGGCGCGGATTTCGATCGTTTCCTCGCCACCGGCAAGGTCAAAATCGAGCGCGTGTCCAGCGACACGCAGAACTTCGAAAAGCTGCTCAAGGAGCGCGTAGTGCTGTATCCGCAAGAGATGAACGTGGGTTATGCCTCACTGCGCAGCCACTTCAGCCCAGCGGAGCAGGCGCGTATTACGCATCACCGCAAACCGCTGCTGATTAACCGCAGTTACCTGATGCTGCCGAAAAGCCTGAAAAGCAGCCCGGTCTTGCTAGAGCGCTTTAATAAACGCCTGCAGCTATGGCGTGAAAACGGGCGCTACCAGCGCTACTTCGATGACCTTCAACAAGGCAAGTACCAGCTGGAACCGTCCGCCGTGGCCGCCCCCACAAGCGAGTGATCGCCTGGGGCCTTTCACACGTGACTAGAGTGTTTTAGAGAATTACATGCAGCACATGCCCGCCCACCCTAAGCAACCCTGTAACAGCCTGTACGAGTGCGACCAGTAACCATGGCCAGGAATCAAACAATGACGTTTCGACAGCGGCTGGTTAGCCTTTTTATCAGCTGCCTATTGCTGCCTGGATTATCCGTCGCCGCCGAACCGGGGCTAAGTCCAGACGAGGTGCGCGTCGGCATGGTCAATGCGCAAAGTGGCCCCGCCGCTGCGCTGGGCCAGAGCATGCGCAACGGTGTGCAGGCCTACTTCCAGCGCATAAACGCCGCAGGTGGTGTTCACGGCCGCCGTATCAGCCTGCTCAGCCTTGATGATGGCTATGAGCCCAGCCGCACGGCGGTGCATACCCAGAGCCTACTCAAGACGCGACAAGTGTTTGCGCTGCTCGGCTATGTCGGCACACCGACCTCACGCACAGCCGTGCCAATCGCCCAGCGGGCGCAGGTGCCTTACCTCTTCCCATTCAGTGGGGCTGAATTTCTGCGCACACCGGTAAAACCCGGAGTGTTCAATATTCGGGCGTCCTATATCGAGGAGACCGAGCAGTTGGTCGAGCGGATCACCGCGGACCTCAAGCTGAGCAAGATTGCCATCCTGATGCAGGACGACTCGTTCGGTGAATCCGTCAAAAGCGGCCTTAACGGTGCCTTGCTCAAGCGCGACCTGAAGATTTATGCGCAGGCGCGCATTCAGCGCAACTCACTGGAGGTGACGGAGGCCATCAAGGCGCTGCAGCGCACTCAGCCAGAAGCGGTGTTCTTTGTAGGCACTTACAAGCAACTGGCGGCCGCGATCAAACAGGCGAAAGCGCTGAACTTCAAGACGCGCTTTATCAGCGTGTCGTTTATCGGCTCTGAGCGGCTTATCGCCGTGGCGGGGCGTGATGCGGATGGGGTGTACATCTCCCAAGTTGTGCCTTCACCTAACGACACCTCACGCGCACTGGTGCAGGCTTATAAGGCGGACATGCAAGGCACTGAGGTTGATCACGCCTCGCTTGAAGGTTACATCGGCGCGCGGGTGTTTATTGAAGCGCTGCGCAAGGCCGGCGCAGAGCCGACCCGCGAGGGCTTTATCGACGCGTTGGAGCACCTTGATATGGACCTCGGTGGCTTCACGGTGGCGTTTTCACGTAACCGCCATCAGGGTTCCGATGCGGTCTACCTGACCCGCATCGAGCAGGGTAAAGCCGTCACCGTGACAACAATGCGCTAGCTCTCGGCCAGTGATCCCTGCAGCAGATCCGCCACCGGCAGCGCCACGCCGAGGCGGCTGAGATTCCAGTAATGCCCTTCCAGCGTACGATTGACCAGCAAAGTGGCCGGTGACGGTTGCAAGCTGCCGAGCGCGCCCAGCACATCCGGCAACAAGCGCTGCACCTGCTCATGCAGCGGTATGGCGGCAAAATCCCAGTGCACGCCAGGCTGCAGCAACGGCCCCAGCAAGCCATGCAGCTGGCGGTAAAATCCATAAGGAATGGTCGATTTTGGCTGGCGTGTGCCGAGCGCCTGAAAAGCCTGCTCCAGCTGCTCGCCATCGCGCGCCTGCAAGGCCTTGTAGGCTTGCACATAGGCCGCCAGCAACGGCGCTGATAACGCCTGCACACAGCCGAAGTCATACACCACTAATTCACCGGCCGCGGTGTAGGCAAAGTTGCCCGGATGCGGGTCGGCATGCAACAGCCCCAATTCAAACGCTTGAGCGCTCAGCCAGCGCACCAGGGTCAGGGCCAGGCGCTCGCGGACTTCGGCACTGGCCTGGCCGACCTCGGCAAACGACAACCCCGCTTCCTCGCTGAGCGCCAGCACCCCGGGACGACAGAGGTCCTCATAGGGTTGCGGCAAGCGCAGGCCCGGCCAATCGGCAAAATGCGCGCGAAAGTGTTGCAAGCGGCGCATCTCCGCCGGGTAATCCAGCTCGGCAGTAATGACCGCCGCCAGCTCTTGATGCAGGCCTTCCAGCTGCGCGGCGGGGGCACGAAACAAACGCCCCAGCGGCAGCAAGCGGCGCAACTGACGCAGATCCGCCTGGCAGATCTCGGCGATGCCTGGGTATTGCACCTTGAGCACCAGCGCTCGGCCGTCCGCCGCCACGGCGCGGTGCACCTGGCCCAGGGACGCGGCGGCAAAGGGTTGTTCGTCGATCTGCTGAAAAAACTGCCCAAGGTCCGCGCCATACACCTGCTGCAAATGCTCGCGCAGGGCGCTAAAGGGCAAGGCCGGCACACGGTTCTGCAGTGAACTCAGGGCAAGCGCCACTGGTTCCGGCAGCACGCCCTGCCACTGCGACGCCATTTGTCCCAGTTTGAGCACCGGGCCTTTCATCTCGCCCAACACATCCGTCAGCAACTCAGCCACCGGCTGCCAGTCAATACCACTGCGCCCAGGAATCAGCTTTTGCCCCAGCACACGGCTGCCGATGCGCGTGGCAGTGCCTGCCAAGGTCAGGAAACGCCCAAGTGCAGAGGATGACGGAGGAGCAACGGGAGGCTTGGCCATGGGCGACTACTCAGCAGAACGAAGCACGATCATGCACCGCTGCCTGGCAGGCACCAAGCATTAAGCTGCTCTCTGGGTAAGCCCGCACGGCGCACGCACACACCTTGGCTAGCGTGGCAAATGCCCCGGCGGGATCGCTCAATTGCCCCGTGGGTCAACCGCAAAACGCTTGTCCAGGCCGCTGTAGCCCATGCCCACGCCCTTGTGCACTTTCAGCTGCACCGGAATGCGCTCCTTGAGCGCCTCGACGTGGCTGATCACGCCAATCATCTTGCCGCTGGCGTTGAGGTTGTCCAACGCATCCAGCGCCACCTCCAGGGTTTCGCCGTCGAGGGTGCCGAAGCCTTCATCGAGAAACAGCGAGTCGATGCTGGTTTTATGGCTGACCAGATCAGACAGCGCCAAGGCCAACGCCAGGCTGACCAAAAAGCTCTCACCGCCGGACAGAGTTTTGGTGTCGCGCGCCGCATCGGCTTGCCACGTATCGAGCACTTCCAGCTCCAGCTCGCCACTGCTGCGCCGCGCCAACTGATAACGGCCATGCAGGCGCTCCAGTTGCTGGTTGGCCAGATAGACCAGATGATCCAGGGTCAGGCCCTGGGCGAACTTGCGGTATTTGGCGCCATCGGCCGAGCCAATCAGGCTATTGAGTTGCTGCCACAGGTCGTACTCGCCCTGCTTGAGGCTGATCGCCGCGAACAGGCTTTGCTGGCCGAGCCTGCGCGCGTCATCGCCCTGCAGCTGGGCGCGGATTTCACCCTGACGTTCGCTCAAGGCTTTTAGCTGGGCGTTAAGGCCGAGCAGTTGCTCATCTAGTTGCGCAAGACCGAGCGAGGTGGCTGGGCTGGCTTGCAGAGTCGCCAGCTGCTGTACGGCTGCACTAACCAGCGCCTGGGCATCGCTCAAGGCTTTATCCAGGCGCTGACGCAAGTGTTGTAAGGCGACGCGCTGCGCCTCATCCAGCAAGGCGGCCAGATAATCGGCTTCGCTATTGAAGGGGCTGGCGCTTAGCGCAGCCACCCATTGCTGTTCGGTCTGTTGCAGGCGCGCCTGCTCATCCTGCAAGCGGCTGACCAGGGTCTGACGACTACCGGAACGCTCCTGCTGTCGGCGCTGCGCCTCTTCCAGCTGCACCAGCGCCTGCTGCAAGGCCGCCTGCACATCAGCAGGTTTAGTCGCAGCCGGTTGATCGGCCAATTCCAACGCAGCCCAACGCTGCTGCCAGAGTTGAGCCTGTTGCACAGCAGCCTGTAGGTCATGATCCAACTCACCTAACTCGCGCTGCAGATCCAGGCTTTGCTGCTGATTGCGCTGCCAACGCTGCCACTCGGTTTGGCGCTCGGCCAGCCAGGCGCTGGCGTCGTCTGGCAATTCATAGCCAAAGCTGGCCAGGGCCTGACTCAGGCTTTCACTGCGCTCATGGGCAAGGCCTAGCAACTGCTGCAAACGCAACTGTCCCTGCTCGCACTGTTCCTGACGCTGCTGCAGTTGCTGGCGGTTAAGCGCCAGCTGCTGTTCCAGCTCGCTGCACTGCTGTTGCAGGCTCAGCCGCGCCTGCTGACGTTGCTCAAGACTACTACCCAGCTGTTGCAACTGCTCAAGTTGCTGCTGCAGTTGCTGCAACTCGATGCTCTGTTGCGCCTGCTGCTCAGCCAGGGCAACGGCATCAGCCAACGGATTTTCCAGTTGCGCGCTAAGCGTCTGCCAGCGTTCGCTTTGCTCGACCTGGGTCTGCTGGCCACGCTCAAACTGCTGTTGCTGTTGTTCCAGGCGCGCGGCAAGTTTTTCCAGCTCGCCCGCTAATTGCCGGCCTTGTTCAGTCAGGGCCTCCAGCTCGCCACGCTTGCGGGTGAGCTGCGCCTTGGTCGCCGAAACATCCAGGGCCTGATAAGCGCTGATCGCCGGATGCGCCTCGGAGCCGCACAGCGGGCAGGCCTCGCCTGGCTGCAGCTGGGCACGATGGGCTTCCAGGGCCTGGATGCGTTGCTCCTGCTCCAGCAGTTTTTCCTGGGTCTGCACCTGTTGCTGCAGGTCCTTGTAGCTCAGGCGCAACTGCGCCACCTCGGCGCCCTTGGCCTGATGCTGCTCCCGCAGCAGCGTCAGGGCGCTGGCCAGTTGCGTTTGTTCGGCCTTCAGGCGCTGCTGGGCCACGGCCACGTCAGCCAGCTGAGTCAGCAAACCGCCCTGGATATGCAGCTGCTGCCAGCGCTCACGCAAGGCCGCCTCACTGCGCCCGGCCAGCAATGCAGTGTGTTGCTGCTGCGCAGCATCTTCCTGCTCGCGCGCCTGCTGCAGGTGTTTCAGTTCGGCGCCAAGCTGTTCATTTTGCTGGCTGAGCTGCGCCTGCAGGCCGGCGATGCTGTCTTGCAGTTGCTGCTGACTGAGTTGCAGCTGGGCGATTTCTCCAGCCAGTTGCTGGCGTACCTTCAATTGTTCGCCCCAACTGCCCAGCTGCTCGCCTAGACGGCCATGCTGCGGCTGCGCGGCCAGTTGTTGCTGCAACTGCTGCAGACGCTCGGCCAACTGCTGACGTTGCGCTTGGCAATCGGCCAGTAGCAGCGCGCTAAGTTCGCGGGCCTGCCAGGTCTGTTCGGCAATGCTCTGCTCTACCTGGCGTTGCTCGGCGGCATTCTGCTGCAGACCCTGCTCGGTCTGCGTCAGGCTCTGGCGGGCCTGTTGCCAGTCATGGTGCAACGGCTGCAAACTTAGCGCCGGCTCGCTGGCGGCCAATTGCGCCAGCTGCGGCTGGGCCAGTTGCAACTCATCCTGCGCGGTCTGCTCGGCCTTCTGGTTGGCATGCAACTGGGCCTCGGTCTTGCTCAGGTCCTCACACCAGCGGCGCTGGCGCTGCAGTTCGGTTTGCTCTGTACCCAGGCGGGCTTCTTCAACAGCCAATTGCGCGGCCTGCGCCTGCAACTGCGTGCGTTGCTCTTCACTGAGCAGCTCGACCCCCTCAGCACGGGCGCGTAGCTGATCGAGGCCGACCTTGACCTCACGGGTCTGCTCGAACACCCGCTGGGAAATCTGCCCGTAGATGTCGGTGCCGGTCAGCTCTTCCAGCAGCTCGGCGCGTTGATTGGCGTTGGCTTCGAGAAAGGCGGCAAAACCGCCCTGGGCCAGCAGCATGGATTTGGTAAAGCGCTCGAAATCCAATCCGGTCAAGCGTTCGGTTTCGCGCAGCTTCTCGTTGATCTTGTCGGTGATGATCTGCCCGTCGGCGGCGGCCAGCTCAACCTTGGGCGCCTGCAACGCGCCATCGGCTTTGTCGCGGGCGCGGCGCTGGCTCCAGAAGGCGCGATAACCGACGCCCTTAACCTCGAACTCGACCTCGGCCAGGCAATCCGCGGTATGCCGGCTCATCAATTCGTTGGCGCTGGCCGAAACCGTGCTCATACGCGGGGTGCGGTGATACAGGGCCAGGCAGATGGCATCCAGCAGCGTGGTCTTGCCCGCGCCGGTCGGCCCGGTGATGGCGAACAGGCCGTTGTCTTTGAACGGCTCGGCGCTGAAGTCGATCTTCCACTCGCCCTTGAGCGAGTTGAGATTCTTGAGACGCAGGCTGAGGATCTTCATACGTCACCCTCGCGCAGCTCACAGACCACCTGCCGATACAGCCCCAGCAGCTTGGCTTGCTCGGCATCCTCCAAGGTTTCGCTGCTAAGCCGTTGGGCGAATACATCCTCCACACTCAGTTCATCCAGGGTTTCCTTGGCCTGGCCTTGCAGGCTGGCGCTGGCATTACCGCGCTCGCGACGGATGCGCAGCACTTCGACCGGCAGCTCCTCACACAACCCGGCAATCCGCAGCTGCAAGTCGCTCAGATAATCGTCAGTACCCACCAGCACTTCCAGCCACACCGGCTGCTCGGCACTGCCCTGTTTGGCCGCTTCCTGAATGGCGCTTTCAAGTTCTTTAAGCGAGCCACGCAAGGACAACAGCAGCTGAAAGCGCGGCACCGGCAGCGCGGTGATTTGGCGCAGGCCGCTGCTATCCAGCTCGACCAGCAGCACTTCTTTCTGCTGCTTAGCTTCATCGAAGCTCAGGGCAATCGGCGAGCCGCAGTAGCGAATATGTTCCAGGCCGCCGACCTTCTGCGGCCGGTGAATATGCCCCAGGGCGATATAGGCAGCCGGCGGGAAGGCACTGGTGGGAAAGGCCTCTAGGCTGCCGACATAAATTTCCCGTACCGAATCGCTGGCACTGGCGCCGACCGTGGTCAGGTGGCCGCTGGCGATAATCGGCAGGTTGCCGCCCAACTCGGCGCGTTTGCTTTCGGCCAGGGCGAACAGGTCCTGATAGTGCTGCTGGATCGCCTGCTGCAAGGACTGCTGTTTATCCTTAGCGCTCTGCCCGGCCTGGCTGAGCAACACATCGCGCGGACGAATAAACGGGATACCGCAGAGAATCGCGCCTGGCGTACCGTCATGCCGATGCAGCACCAGCAGCTGTTCATTCAACTGCTCGCAGACACCGGGAATCACCCGCGTGCCCAATTGCGCCAACAGGGTTTTACTCTCACCGAGCATGGCCACCGAATCATGGTTACCGCCCAACACCACCAGCTCGCAACCGCTGGCGCGCAGTTCGACGATAAAGCGGTTGTACTGTTCGCGCGCGTAACTGGGCGGCGCGCCGGTGTCGAAGATATCGCCGGCAATCAGCACGGCATCCACCGCCTGCTCGCGCACCTGCTCAATCAGCCAGGCACAGAAGGCCTGATGCTCAGCTTGGCGGGTCTTGCCCATAAAGTGCTGGCCCAAGTGCCAGTCGGAGGTGTGCAGGATGCGCATGTTTAGAACACCCAATCCTTAACCATCATATGCGTCTTCACTTTCTGCATACCTGGGAAGTTTTCGATCTCGCCGCGCACCTCACTGAAGCGCAGCATCGACGGTGCTTCGATGTACACCAACATGTCGGTCTCGCCACTGATACCACTGCAGCGGCGCACTTCGGGAAACACGCGCATCAGCTCGACATAGTGCTCACAACGGCCGCCGCTATAGAACAGCTCCAGATAGACCTTGATTGCCGCCTCGCCCGGCACCGCCACGTGAGCGTGATAACCGCTAATGACGCCACTGTGCTCCAACTGACGTATCCGCTCACTGACCGCCGAACGCGACAGGTTGACCTCGCGGGCGATCTGGCTAACGGGTAAGCGCGCGTCTGCGCGCAGCAAGGCGAGTATCTGCTGATCGAACTTGTCCACGGGGTGCTCTCAAAAGCAATTTGCTGGAGAATGCCGCCGATTCGTCGGGCAAAGCCGACGTTTCGCCAGCTGCCTGAATCAGGCGGGCGATTTAACATGGCGAACGAAACCGCAGAGCATACAACATGAGCCGTCTGAATCAGGAATTGGGCCTGCTACAAGGGATTGGTCTGCTGAGCACCTCGCTGCTTGGCACCGGGATTTTCGTGATTCCTGCCCTGGCGGCCACGGCCGCCGGTGAGGCGTCGTTGTGGGCCTGGATGATCCTCATCGCCCTGGTGTTGCCAGTGGCCTTTACCTTTGCCCAACTGGGCCGCGGCTTCCCCCATGCCGGCGGCGCGCCGCACCTGATTGGCCGCGCCTTTGGCCCGCGCATGGAACGTCTCAGCGCCTGGCTTTTTCTCGCCGTGCTGCCGGTGGGTTTGCCGGCCGCGCTAAACATCGCCAGCGGTTTCTGGCAGGCGTTGTTTGACCTCAACAGCAACCAGGCCCTGATCATCCAACTGGCCACCCTGGCGGCCATGCTCTGGCTTGGCCAGCGACCGGCGAAAGCGTCCGGGCTGATTCAGGGCGCGATTGCCGTGGCCATTATCAGCACCATCGCACTGATCTGGTGGGTCGGCGACCTGCCCATCAGCAGCCAACCCTTGCTACCGCCAATCAGTGGTTCCTGGCACCTGCTGCCCGCGGCACTGGGAGTGATGTTCTGGTGTTTTGTCGGCATCGAGGCGTTCACCCACATGGGCGAAGAATTCAAGAACCCCGAACGCGACTTCCCCCTGGCGTTGCTGTTTGGCGTGCTACTCGCAGGCTTGGTGTACTGGGCTTGCTCGGTGGCCGTATTGAGCTTCCATGCCTACGGCGATGTGACCAGCGATGCCGCCTCGCTGCCGCGCCTGCTCGATGTGCTGCTGGGCGAGAAAGCCCGCTGGCTGGCTGCCACGGTCGGCTACCTGGCCTGCTTCGCCTCGATGAATGTGTATATGCAGGGCTTTGCCCGGTTGATCTGGAGCCTGGCTGACGAAGGTAAGCTGCCGGCCAGCCTGGCCCAGCGCAACCATCACGGCGTGCCAGCCCGCGCCCTGCTACTGGTGATCCTGAGCTGCGCCCTGTGCGCCATCCTGGCGAACGTGCTTGAGCTGACGGTCGATGACCTGATCCGCTACGCCAACGGTAACTTTGTGCTGGTCTACCTGCTCAGCATGGCCGCCGGCACCCTGTTGCTGCGCGGCATCTGGCGCTGGCTGGCAGCATTCAGCGCGCTCCTGTGCGGGCTGGTGCTGCTGATGCTCGGCGTGGATGCAGGCTATGCCCTGGCTTTGCTGGCGGTGCTCGGCCTGCTGGACCGTTGGAATGAGCAGCGCAGCATCCGACTGGCAACCGGGCCACACTGAACCTGGCGCTAACCCTTAACTGGGTCAGTCATTCCAGCTACCCTCAATCCCAGCTAGGTAATGACAAGGACCAACCATGCGCCGCATTCTCCGTGACCTGAAAATCCTCATCCTCACCAACCTCTGGCTGGTACCCGTACTGGCCGGGTTGGTGGGTGCGCTGTTTTATTTCGCCGCACCACCACCGCCTATGCATGCGCGCCTGGCAACCGGGGCCGAGGGCGGTGGCTACCACGCGTTTGGCGAGCGCCTGCAAAGCGAGCTGGCGCTGCAGGGCTTTAGCCTGGAGCTGGTGCCCAGTGCAGGTTCGCAAGACAACCTGAGCAAACTCGCCGCTGGCGAAGTGGAACTGGCCCTGGTGCAGAGCGGCCAAGAGCTGACCCTGGACGAGGAGCAGCGCGCCAAGATTTCAGGTTTGGGCGTGATGTACCGCGAGCCGCTATGGCTGTTCGTCGGCAACAAGGTCAAGTTCGAGCGTTTGGCCGACCTGATGAAACTGCGCCTGGCGATTGGTTCAGCAGGCAGCGGCACGCAAGCGGTGACCGCCGCACTGCTAAGTGCCAACCGCATAGACGCCGAGCACTATCCGCCGCAATGGCAAGAACTGGGCGGCAGTCGCGCCGCCGACGCCCTGATCGACGGCCAGCTGGATGCAGCCTTCTTCGTTGGGCCGGCGGAAAATGCGCTGATCCAGCGCCTGGCCGCAGAAGAAAAAATCCGCCTGGTTGGCCTGCACCGTATCGATGCCTACCTCGCGCGTTTGCCGTACCTGAGCCGCCTGGAGGTCGGCGAAGGCATGCTCGACCTGGCGCACAACACGCCAGACCAAGACATTGCCACCCTCGGCCCGGTCGCCACCCTGGCCGCCGGAGAAGACTTTCACCCCTCAATCACCCCACTGATCCTCGAAGCCGCCAAAACCGTCCTGAAAAACGGCAGCCTGCTCGACCCGGCTGGCAGCTACCCGGCTCGGCCGCCGCTGTCGCTGCCGATTCTCGATCAGGCCGAGTATTACTACGCCAAGGGCCTGCCAATTCTGCAGCGCTACCTGCCGTTCCGCATTGCCTCGCTGGCCGACCGTTACATCATCCTCGCCATTCCGCTGGTGATTTTGCTGTTCCCGCTGTTCAAGGCCATCGGCCCGATCTACCAATGGCGCATCCGTGCACGCATTTACCGCTGGTACAAGCACCTGCGCGAGATCGACCAGCAGCTGTACAAGGGTAATCTGAACAGCGACATCGGCGCCGAGATTGAGCGCTTAGAAAAGCTTGAGGACGAACTGGCGCGCGTGGAGGTGCCGCTGTCCTACTCCAATGAGCTGTATGAGCTGCACATGCACCTGCGCTATATGATCGAACGCCTGACCGCTTACCAGCGGCGGACGACTGCCGAAGCGAAGGTCGGTTAATATGCGCGCTTTCCGTTTACGCACCACGAGGCCGCTATGCCGATCCGCCACTGCATCGTCCACCTGATCGACAAGAAGCCTGATGGCACCCCCGCTGTATTGCACGCGCGGGACACTGAATTGGCGGCCTCGCAGGCCATCGAGAATATGCTCGCGGACCTTAACGAGAGCTATAACGCCAAACAGGGCAAGGCCTGGGGCTTTTTCCATGAGGAGTCTGGGGCCTACCCGTTCAGCGGCTGGCTCAAGCATTACCTGGACGAAGGTCAGGACTTTGCCGCGTTCAGCCGCCAGGCCGTGGAGCAGCTGCAAAAGCTGATGGAAGAGTCCAACCTGTCCACCGGCGGCCATGTGCTGTTCGCCCATTACCAGCAAGGCATGACTGACTACCTGGCCATTGCCTTGCTGCACCACAGTGATGGCGTGGCCGTTACCGACACGCTGGACGTGACCGCCGCCAAACACTTGGACCTCAGCCAGCTGCACCTGGCGGCGCGGATCAATATTTCCGAGTGGCGTAATAACGCCAACTCCAAGCAGTACATCTCGTTTATCAAAGGCAAAAACGGCAAAAAGGTCTCGGAATACTTCCGCGACTTTATCGGTTGCCAGGAAGGCGTCGACGGCCCCGGTGAAACCCGCACCCTGCTGAAAGCCTTTAGCGACTTCGTCGAAAGCGAAGACCTGCCCGAAGAGCAAGCCCGCGAGAAAACCAAGACCCTGGTTAGCTACGCCAGCAGCCAAGCCAAGATGGGCGAGCCCATGACCCTGACTGAGCTCTCAGGGCTGATCGACGAAGAACATCCCAAGGCCTTTTACGACCATATCCGCAACAAGGATTACGGCCTGTCACCGGAAATCCCGGCCGATAAGCGCACGATCAGCCAGTTCCAGCGCTTTACCGGGCGTGCCGAAGGCTTGTCGATTAGTTTCGAGGCGCACCTGCTCGGCTCGAAGGTCGAGTACGACGAAAGCAGTGACACCCTGGTGATCCGCAACCTGCCAACGCAGCTGACCGATCAACTCAAACGCCGTAAAAACTAGCCATGACGCGCCTGCCTGACCACCTACTGGATAGCTGTCGGTGTGCCCCCGCGGCCCCCTTTGGCCAGGACCCGGCGCGTACATTCGGCCTGGACAAACACACGGCGCACCAAGCCATGGCGGAGCTGCGCCCCTGGCTCAACCAACAGCAGCGCATGCTCTGGGCCAACCGCCGTAATGCTCTGCTGCTGATCCTGCAGGGCACTGACTGCTCCGGCAAAGACGGCGTGATCCGCCGGGTGATCAGCAGTTTCGACCCGCAGGGGCTGAGTATTCATGGCTTTCAAAAGCCTGATGCCTGCGAACAGCGCCACGACTTTCTCTGGCGCTACCAACGTCGCCTGCCGGCGCCAGGTCTGCTCGGGGTGTTCAACCGCAGTTACTACGAAGGGCTGATCAGCGACCCGCTGGACGGCCTGTGCAGCGCCGCCGAGCTGCCGGCACGCCAGCAGGTGATTGCGGACTTCGAAGCGCAATTGCTCAGCCAGTCGATTCAGCCCCTCAAGTGCTTTCTGCAGATTTCCAAAGACGAACAAAAGCAACGCTTGCAGGAGCGCCTGGAGCAACCCCATAAGCGCTGGAAGCTACACAGCAGCGATCTGCAGTCCTACCGCGAATTCGACCTGCGCCAGCAGCGCTGGGCCGAGCAACTGAGCGCCAGCCATACCGACGCAGCGCCTTGGTATGTCATCCCAGCCGATCACCGCTGGTTGCGTGACTGGTTCGTGACCAGCCTACTGGCCCGCGCGCTGGAACAGTTGAAACTGGACTGGCCGGACACTCCAGCGCCCTTCAGCCTGGCAGATTTGGCGCGCAGTTAATCTACGCGCGCAACCGGCGCACGCAGCACAACGCAATAGCGAGGCAAAGGAACGCCCCATGAAGAAAATCATCCTGCTGTTAAGCGCACTGGCGCTCTATCAATACTGGGACAACATCAACGCCTGGTTGCAGCCCGAGCAGGCTGCGCGGCCAAGCGAAGTGGTGCTATACGCCACGCAGTGGTGCGGCTATTGCGCCAAAACCCGCGAACAACTGGCGAACGACGGCATCGCATATCGGGAAGTGGATATCGAGAAGGATGCCGATGGCAATGCCACCTTCAAGGCGCTAGGCGGCCGCGGCGTACCGCTGATAGACATCAACGGCACGCTGATTCACGGCTACAACCCACGCGCGATGCGGGCCGCGTACTAAGACCCGGCGCCTAAAGCCCTAAGCGCGCCGGGCTTTACGACGCTACAGCGCCTTGATGGCAAAACCGATGCGTGGGAAGTGCACATGTACAGTGCCGGCGCGCGGGTCTTCGCGGCGCAGGATCAGCGCTTCCGTGCCGCTGAAGACCAGCTCACCTTCTACCGCATCCACGCCATAATCGACGGCAGAAATCGCCACCTGTTGGCCAACGGCAAAGCCATTCGGATCAGCCAGGGCAATATCCGGCAGCGCGGCTGGGGTCGCCTCGCGGGCGATGCCAACGGCTTCTTCTGCAGTCATGTCGCTGAACGAGCCATGCCCAAAATCCAATACCCGCGCCAGCCACGTGGCAACCGCAGGGTAGGCATCAACCAGCGGCGCCGTCACTGGCGTACCGCGCAGGAACCATAGTGGATGGGCCATGGCGATATCCGCCAGCGAGGCCTCACCAAAGAGGAAGTCGCCCTGCTCGCGTTCAAGTTGCTGCTGCAAGCGCGCCATCATTGTCGGCCACTGGTGCTTGGCGACTTCCAGCGGCACCCGCGTCGCCAGGCCGCCGGTGAACAGCGCCGAGCGGTCAGCAATAAAGCTCTTGAGAAACTCCGGCGGTAATTTGCCAAAGCGTGCGGCGATGGACTCCGGCTGAAACACCAGGCTCACGGCATGCAGAAACACCTGGGTGTCGGCCCATTGGGCAAAGCAGGCAACATTAAACTCCTGGCCTTCGGGAAACAGCGCAGGGGTGTTTTTTTCCGCTTCTAGACGACGGGCGATCAACGCCGTGTCGCAATAAATATCGGCACCCACCTGCAGCACGGGTGTCTTGCGATAGCCACCGGTAAGCGCGGTCAGGTCCGGCTTGGGCATCACCGGTGGGATCATCACCGAGCGCCAGGACAGCAGCTTGAAGCCGAGCATCAACCGCGCCTTTTCGGCGAAGGGCGAGGTTGGGTAATGGTGCAGGATCAACTCGTGCATGGCAGGCTCCGCAAGGATTCAGGTAGTGCAGCAGCTTACCCGTGCAAGCGTTGGCGGCCTACCCGCTTAGCCTAATGGCGGGTTATCAGTCGCACCGATAGCGGCGTAAGCCAGCACCAAGGTTTCCTTGGCGGCTTTGCCCAGCCCCTTGATCGCTCGCTCGCGGCGCAGTGCATCGCCTTTGGCTACGCAGGCCTCGATATACACCAGGGCCTGCGCCGGGCTGGAATGGAAGAAGCGTGCGCCCTTGCCAGTCTGATGCTTGGCAAACCGCTTATGGGGATCGTCGCTGATGCCGCAATACAGCGCGCCGTTGGCTGCCCGCACCAGGTAGACAAACCAGGGCTTGGCGGCGGGTGTCTCAGGCGCAAGAGAAGAGTCGGGCATCAGTCGGATCGGCTGGCAATTAATACGGTCGCCGAGCTTAGCGATTCCTCTGAAACGCCGCCAACCCTTTACCGGCCTGCTGGCGAATAGCGTTCTGCACAAAAGGCGTCCAGCCCAGCAACAAGCCTTTGCTGCCCAACGCCTGACGGGCCCAGCGCCACAGGTCGAAATGATCGCGGTGCTCGCAGATCTTGCCGTCGCGAAAGCGGAAACTGGCCTCGATACGGTTGACCACGGTACGGTCCGTCTTACTAAAGGTGTAAGTCGCCACCCAGCGCGCTCGGCCGCTGTGATCATCCGCCGTAACGCCCTCGAATGTCAGGGTGAAACCCTGCGCTTTGACGCACAGCATGCGCCACATATCGCCAGCATCCGCACCACGCAGGTCGGTAAACACCGGGTCGCTAAACTGCACGTCCTCGGTGTAACAGCTGGCCATAGTCTCGGCATCCAGCTGCTGAAAGGCCTGGTAAAAGCGGCCGATCAGTTCGGCGTTGGCATGGCTCATGAGGCAGAACTCCGTAAGGCGACTGCAGGCAGTATTGCCCTAAAAACCCTGAGTCGCGATTGGCGCATAAGACAGTCTTGTGTCAATAATCGCCAACCTTGTCAGCCATGAGCGCGTCATGCTGAAAATAGCCCTCTACGTTTGCCCGCAAACCGTCTGCTCCAGCCTGAGTATGGCGATGGACGCCTTCACCCTGGCCAACCGCTTGGCCGAGCAGCGGCTGTTCCAGTTGCAGCGCTTTAGCCTGGACGGGCAAGCGGTCGACCTCGGTTTTGCGCAGATCCAGGTCGATGGTGATTTACGGCTGGCCGAAAGCGCCGATCTGATTCTGCTGCCCGCCAGCGGCAGCGCCATCGACAGCACACTGACTGACAACGCCGCCCTGTTACCCTGGCTGGCGCAACGAACGCCCCATCAACAACTGGCCAGCCTGTGCAGCAGCGCCTTCCTGCTGGCCGCCGCCGGTGTACTCGAGGGTCGCCGCGCCACCACCCATTGGGCGCTGGCCGGCCAGTTTCGGCAGCGTTATCCGCAGGTCAATCTGCAGATCGAGCAACTGGTCTGTGAGGATGGCCACCTGCTCAGCTCCGGTGGCGCGCATGCCGGGCTCGACCTGTGCCTGCACCTGATCGCCCAGCATGGCGGCAACGAGTTGATGCAGCAGGTGGCCAATGCGCTGGTCTTCGATACTCAGCGCGGTCAGCAATCGCGCTTCGCCCCACTGTTGCCGCCCACCAACAGCGATTGTCCGCTTGCCCCACTGCTGCAATGGATGCATCAGCATCACGCTGAGCGCATCGACCTCAAGCGCCTGGCCGCCCAGGCCAACTGTTCATCGCGCACCCTGCTTCGGCGCTTCAAGATCCGCACCGGGCTGACGCCCAACGACTACCTGCAACGTGTACGCATGAGCGCAGCGCAGCACGCCCTGCGCAGTGGCGCGTCGCTCGAACAGGTCGCCGAACGCGTCGGTTATACCGACCGCGCCACCTTCGCCAAGCTGTTCAAACAACTCTGCGGCGAGAACCCAGGGGCGTTTCGCAAGCGCCTGCGGCAAACCCGCTGAACGTCGCTGCGGTGTATCAACTTGGCGCGTCGGCGCTTGTCGATTAATACCTAAAAGTCCAAAATGGATTTAACTGTTTAACCCATGATGGAGCCGCCCATGTCGACCACCCCCTATGTGCTGGATAAAACCGCAGCCGAGCAACTGCTTGCCCAGGTCGATGTGCACCAGGCCATGGTCGCCATGTTCCGCGAGCTGGCCGCCGGCAATGCGGTGCAACCGGCGCAACAGTTGGTGGAGTTCCCCAATGGCGGCGGCGACTTTATCAACTACCTCGGCGTGCTCGCCGGCGCAGGCGTTTACGGGGTGAAGACCTCGCCCTATATCGTCCGTGAGCAAGGCCCGCTGGTCACTGCCTGGACCTTGCTGATGTCCATGCAAACGGGCCAGCCGTTGTTGCTGTGTGACGCGGGCAGCCTGACCACCGCGCGCACTGCCGCGACCACCGCCGTCGCCGTGGATGCCCTGGCTGCGCCTCAAGCCAGCCGCCTGGTGGTGATCGGCAGCGGCGCAGTGGCCCAGGCCCATGTGCATTACGCAAAACAGCTGCGCCCATGGCAGAGCATTCGCCTCTACTCACCCGGCCTAACCGGCAAGACTGATGCGCAGAAACATCAACTGCGGCAACTCGACCCGCGTATTGAACTCTGTGCCAGCCAAGCGGATGCCCTGCGCGACGCCGACGTGGTGATGCTCTGCACCTCTTCAGCCAAGCCGTTGCTGGACCCTGCCGACCTCGATAAGCCGGCACTGATCACCTCAATCAGCACCAACGCACCGCGCGCCCACGAAGTCACGCCGGCCAGTTTGCTGACCATGGATGTTTACTGTGACTACCGCGCCACCACGCCAAGCAGCGCGGGAGAAATGCTGTTAGCCGGCAGGCTCGGCTGGAGCAGCGCCGACATCCAGGGCGACCTGGCCGAACTGGTCAGCGCCAAAGCCCCTCGCCCGGACTACCGCCGCTCGGTATTCTTCCGCTCCATCGGCCTGGGCCTGGAGGATGTCGCCCTGGCCCACGCCTTGTACCAACTCAAGCAGGAGGCATGCTGATGCAGCAGGCGGAATACCTGATCATCGGTGCCGGTATCGCTGGAGCTTCCACCGGTTACTTTCTTGCGGCGCATGGCAAAACCATTGTGCTGGAACGCGAGCAACTGCCTGGCTATCACTCCACCGGCCGCTCCGCCGCGCTCTACACCGTGGCCTACGGCACACCTCAGGTACGCGCCCTGACCGCCGCCAGCCGCGCCTTTTATGACGCGCCGCCCGCCGGTTTTGCCGAACACCCGCTGCTAACCCCACGGGGCGAGTTGGTGGTGGACTTCAGCGGCGACGCCGAAGAACTGCAGCGCCAGTTCGACAGTGGCCGCGCCAGCGTGCCGCAGATGCGTATGCTGACTGCCGACGAAGCTTGCGCGCTGGTGCCGGTGCTGCGCCGCGACAAGGTGCAGGCCGCCATGCTCGATCCCAGCGCCGCTGACATCGACACCGACGCCTTGCACCAGGGCTACCTGCGCGGCATCCGTCAGCAAGGCGGGGAAATCCACACCCACCGTGAAGTGCTGCGCATCCAGCGCGATGGTGACGCCTGGCTGGTTGAGTGTGGCTCCGCGCAATACCGCGCCAAGGTGTTGATCAATGCCGCTGGCGGCTGGTGCGACCAGATTGCCGCGCTGGCGGGTGTCGCGCCCATTGGCCTAACGCCCAAACGCCGCGCAGCGTTTACCTTTGACGGGCCAGAAGGGATCGATTGCCAGGCCTGGCCCTGCGTGGTCAGCCTGGACGAATCCTTCTACTTCAAGCCCGACGCCGGCTTGCTGCTCGGCTCGCCGGCCAACGCTGACCCGGTCGAGCCCCACGATGTGCAACCGGAAGAGCTGGATATCGCCATGGGCATTTATCAGATCGAAGAGCACACCCACCTGAGCATTCGCCGCCCGGCGCATACCTGGGCCGGCTTGCGCTCGTTCGTTGCTGATGGTGATCTGGTGGGCGGCTTCGACCCACAGGTGGCGGACTTCTTCTGGGTCGCGGCGCAAGGCGGTTATGGCATCCAGACCTCCGCTGCCATGGGCATGGCCTGCGCCGCTCTGGCGCGTGGCGAACCAATGCCCGAGCACTTGCGCCAGTTTGGTTTAACCGAGGCCATGCTCTCGCCGGCACGGCTAAACAGATAACGCCGAGCACGCCCGAGGATGACGCCTCGGGCGCTATACGGCACACTCGCAACGCCACCTGAGCCCGAAGAGTTAGTCGCATGACGCCGCCCCGCCACGCCCCCGAGCTGGACAACTACCGCACCATCGCCGACGCCATCGCCACGCTGTTTTTCCCCCATGCCGAGGTGGTGCTGCACGATGTTCGCACGCAGAAAGTCGACTACATCGCCAACAACATCTCCAAGCGGGTGATCGGCGACGACGCCGCGCTGGAAGACATGCTCAGCGGCGAGGTCGATGAACGCACCATCGGTCCTTACGAAAAGCTCAACTGGGATGGCCAGAAGATCCGCTCGGTCAGCAGCGTGCTGCGTGACGCAAGCGGTACACCGATCGCCGTGCTGTGCATCAACCTGAATATCTCGCTGTTCGAAACCGCCAAGCAGGCGCTGGACCTGTTCCTCTCATCCAGCAAATTGGTGCCACAGCCCGACGCGCTGTTCCGCGACGACTGGCAGGAGCGCATCAATACCTTCCTGCACAGCTGGTTGCGTCAGCGCCAACTCGGCCTCAACCTGCTGACCCGCGAACACAAGCGCGAGCTGGTCGAAGCCCTGCACGCCGAAGGCGCCTTCAAAGGTAAAAGCGCCGCCAACTACGTGGCCAACGTGCTGAACATGGGCCGCGCGACGGTGTACAAACACCTGAAAGAGATCAAGGCCGACTAGCCTGCCGCCCCTCTTGAGTGCACCTGAACAACACTCAACACACCGCCTACTCGTGCCCATCCGCCCGCCTGCAATAGGCCGTAGGTTGAGCCGGCAAACCTGTTCCAGAACATCCTTAAGGTGGCCTTAAGCCCGTCTATTCTGCTGTTCAGCTTGGCTTCAGGCTGGGTCATTAAGGTGGCGTCATGCCTTCATGGAGACTCAGCATGAACAAGACCACCTTCACCCTCGCTTTAGCCGGTTTGGCGGCGCTGCCCACGCTTAGCCAGGCCCGCGAAATCACCTTGCAAACCACCTTGAAAGAGTACCGCGGCAACGATGCCTACCTGGCGTTCTACGTTACCGATGCGCAGGGCAATTACCAGCGCACGCTGTGGGTCTCCGGCAAGAAGGCCAAGTACTACAAGCACCTGCGTGACTGGGTGCGTGATGGTAACAAGCCTGCCGAATACGACGGCCTTACCGGTGCCAGCGTTGGCAGCGGGCAAACCTTGAAGGTGGCTGTTGAACTGGAAGATGCGCTGATTGATGCCGGCTACGAAATCCGCATCGACAGCGCCGTCGAGAACAAGCAGGACAATCGCGCCGAGATCAAAGTGCCGCTCACACAACAGCCCACGCCAGTCAGCGGTAGCGCAACAGGCTACGTCAACACCTTCAGCTACCAGTTTTAACCCAGGAGCCCGCTCATGCTGCAACGCACCCACGTGGTACTCAGCTTGCTCCTTGGCGTCTTGCTGATGGTCTCGGCGGCCACCGGTCTGGTGTTGTCCAGCAGCACCCTGGTTGCACACATGCAAACGGCGCCAGCAGCCGGTGAAAACGTCGCCGACGTTGCCGCGCGTATCGCCGGCCAGGTGCAAGGTATCGAGCGCATTGAACGGGCACCCAGTGGTGAGCTGCGCGTCACGCTCAGTACTACGAACGAGAACAGCACCGTGGTGGTTGATCCACTCACCGGTTCAGTTATCTCGCCCTACCAGCCTTCCGCCCTGCTTGCCTGGACGCGCAACCTGCACCGCGAGTTGCTGCTCGGCGAGCCGGGCCGCTGGTTCAGTGGCCTCGCGGCGCTGGCCATGCTGATCCTGGTGGTCACTGGCGCTTGGCTGTTAGCGCGCCGACTCGGGGGTTGGAGCCGCTTAGTTCGGCCTATTCCAGCCAGCAGCGGGCTGATTCACTGGCATATGGTCGTGGCCCGCTGGACGCTGCCGGCCCTGGCGATTCTCGCCCTGAGTGGGCTGTATCTGGCGGCTATCAGTCAGGGCTGGATCTACGATGGTCAAGATGCCTCGCCCGCCTACCCTGAGGCCAGCTACTCGGCCCCCGCAGCCGAGCTGAGCAGCCTTGCTGCATTGCGCAACCTGGACCTGCAAGACTTGCGCGAACTGGAGTTCCCCAGCGACCCGGATGCCAATATCTACACCGTACGCACGGCGGCGGGTGAAGGCTTCGTCAATGCCAACACCGGCCAATGGATCAGCTATCAGCCGCACGGTTTTGCCACTCGCCTGTACGAGAACATCTACGAATTGCACACCGGCGCGCATTCGCCACTGTGGACGCTGATCCTCAGCGGCTCCAGCCTGGCCGTGTTGTTTCTCAGCGGTTTCGGTCTGTTCTCTTGGGCGCGGCGCAAGCGTCTGGCTGGCGCACGAGCGGACAATACGCCAGCCGATCAAGCGCAGATCATTCTGCTGGTTGGCAGTCAAGGCGGGGCTACTTGGAACTATGCCCGGCAGTTGCAGGAACAATTGCAGAGCCAGGGCCTGCGAGTGCACTGCGCCAGCATGAATCAGCTGCAGCCGCACTACCGCCAAGCCAGCCAACTGCTGCTACTCACCTCGACCTATGGCGATGGCCAGGCTCCCGATTCGGCCAAGGCGTTTCTCGGGCGTTTACAGCGCAGCGAGCTGAAGCCAACGCTGCAAGTCGCGGTACTGGGCTTTGGTGATTCGCAGTTTCAGCACTTTTGCGGCTATGCCGAGCACGTTGAGCAATGCCTGCAGCAAAAGGGCTTAGCGACGTTACTGCCCTTGCAGCGCATCGACCGCAATGCCTTGGGCGAGCTCAACCAGTGGGCGCAGCGGCTTGGCAAGGAAGTCGACGTTGCCCTGCACTTCACTGCGCACGCCAGCTGCGAAACCCCACAACAGTTGCAGCTACTGAGCCGCGAGCTTTACGGCGAGGGCAGCGAATCACCGGCCGCCGTTTTGCGCTTTGCCGTATCGCCCACCAGCAACAGCCGCTTTGCACCCGGCGACCTGCTGGCCATCCGTCCAGGCATTGATCTGCCGCCACGCTTCTACTCGATTGCCAGCGGCGATGAAGATGGCGTGCTGGAAATCTGTGTGCGCAAACAGCGCGAGGGCCTGTGTTCAGGCCTGCTGCATAGGCTGCAGGTAGGTGACTGTATTGAAGGAGTAATCCAAGCGCACCCTGAGTTTCGCCCGACTGCCGGCCAGCACCCGCTGATTCTGGTGGGCGCTGGCACTGGGCTAGCGCCGTTGATTGGCTTTGTCCGTAAGAATGCCCATCAGCGCCCGCTGCACCTGTACTGGGGTGGGCGCAGCGCACAGTCGGACTTCCTCTATGAAACGCAACTGAATGAATACCTGGCTGACGGACGCCTGACCCAGCTAGGCCTGGCGTTCTCCCAGGCGGTTAAGCCGATGTATGTGCAAGACCGTCTCCTGCAGGACGCCGACAAACTGCTGGCGCTGTTGCAACAGGGCGCTCAGGTGTTGGTGTGCGGCTCCCGCGATATGGCCGCCGGGGTGCGCAACGTGCTGGAACCCTTGCTGCAGCAACTCGGCTTGAACATCGAACAACTCCGCCAACAAGGACGCTACCGTGAAGATGTCTACTGAGATAAGCGCCGCGCAGCGCCACAACCTGAGTGGCGCCACCATGGGCACCCGCTGGAGCGCGGTGCTATATGCACCGGCCGGGCTCGACCTGAGCGTGATCAGCAGCGAGCTGCAACAGGCGGTCGATCAGGTTGACCAGCAAATGTCGACCTGGAAGCCCGAGTCCGACCTGATGCAACTCAATGCGGCCAGCTGCGGCCAATGGCTGAGCGTGCCCGATGAGCTGCTGTGGGTGCTGAGCAGCGCACTGCGCATCAGCGCCGAGTCTGAGGGCGCATTCGAGATTGGCGTCGGCGCGCTGGTCAGCGCGTGCGGCTTTGGCCCACACGCGCCGCTCAACACCTGGCCGGACAAGCAACCCAGCGCACGGAATGTATTGGAAATCGACCCGGACAACGGCCGAGTACGCAAACATGCGCCCATCACCCTGGACCTTAACGGCATCGCCAAAGGCTTTGCCGTGGACCAGATGGCCCGCTGCCTGGCGCGCCACGGCATCATGTCCTACCTGGTGAGCATTGATGGCGAGATGCGCGTCAGCGGCGTAAAGGCCGATGGCAGCGAATGGTCAGTCGCCCTGGAAAAACCCCTTAAAGGCCAACGCGAAGTGCTTGGCTCGCTGGCCCTGAGCAACACCGCCATCGCCACCTCCGGCGACTACCGCCACTGGCGTGAGCATAACAGCCAGGTGTTTTCTCACACCATGAACCCGCACACCAGTGCCCCGCTGCTCTCTGAGCTCGCCTCGGTGTCGGTGCTGTGCACCAGTTGTATGTACGCCGACGCCTGGGCCACTGCACTGATGGTGCTCGGCGTGGAACACGGCGCGCAGCTGGCCAACGCCAAAGGCTTGAGCGCCATTTTTGTCGTGCGCGATGGCGATGAGTTACGCGAAGTGACAGTCGGACTTTAACGCCGACAGCACAGCTCAGCGCACAGCGACCCGAATGCCTATTACCCGCCTTACAATGTGCGCTTTGGCGAGGAGTTCAGTGGATGCAACAGCAAGCGATTTACGGCGTAGGCGACGCCTCGTATCAGGCCGCGGGCGGCATCGAAGGTTTGCGCCGCCTGGTCGCAGATTTCTATCGATTGATGGATGAGCAGCCCGAGGCCGCAGAACTGCGCCGCCTGCACGGCGAAAGCCTGCACCTGGCGAGTGACAAGCTGGCCTGCTTTCTCAGCGGCTGGCTCGGCGGCCCCAAATTGTTCAGTGAAAAATACGGTTCCATCGCCCTGCCGGCCTTTCACGCCCAGTGGCCGATCACCGAGCAACTCAGCCAGAGCTGGCTCAATTGCATGGCCCAGGCCATCGCTCTGCAGCCTTATGCGCCAGCGTTTGCCGAGTACCTGCTAACCCAGCTGCGGGTACCGGCTCAGCGCATCGTCCAGGCCAGCCGTAATCGGCATGCATAGCCCAAAGGCTATCCGGGCTATTTAGCCGAGCACTCAGTCGCCGTAGATGTCGAAGGTGAAGTACCTATCCTGAATCTTCTGGTATTCGCCGCTGGCGCGAATCGCCTGAATGGCCGCGTTCAGTTTACCGAGCAGCTCACTGTCGCCCTTGCGCACAGCAATACCGGCGCCTTCACCAAAGTACTGGGGGTCGGTAAAGGCTGGGCCAACGAAGGCGAAACCCTTGCCGTTATCGGTTTTCAGAAAGCCCTCCTCCACAGGTATGGCATCGGCGAGGGTGCCATCCAGGCGCGCGGACAGCAGGTCCAGATAGATTTCGTTCTGCGAGCTATAGCGCACCACTTCAACCCCTCGCGCGGCCAACACTGCACTGGC
Source organism: Pseudomonas sp. MIL19 (assembly GCF_028680365.1). NCBI lineage: Bacteria > Pseudomonadati > Pseudomonadota > Gammaproteobacteria > Pseudomonadales > Pseudomonadaceae > Pseudomonas > Pseudomonas sp. MIL19. Next base: position 52,746 of record NZ_JAPPVG010000012.1, read on the forward strand.
GAAACGGTCGGTGGTGGTTGAGCGCTGCACACCAATGCGCTTGCCCTTGAGGTCGCTGAAATCGGCGGCGACTTCGCTGCCCGCCTTCATCACCAAGCGCGCAGGGCTGTAATAGTACTTATCGGTGAAATCCACCGATTTACGCCGATCATCGGTAATGGTCATAGACGACAGAATGGCGTCGACCTTCTTCACCTTGAGCGAGGGGATCAGGCCATCAAACTCCTGCTCAACCCATTGGCATTCGGTCTTCATTTCGGCGCACAGGGCGTTGCCGATATCCACGTCAAAGCCGGCAATCTGCCCGCTGGCTTCCTTGTAAGCAAAGGGTGGATACGCCGCCTCGATACCCAGGCGCAAGGGTTTGTCTGCCGCGAATAGGCTAGAGGCGATAAGGCTCAGGGCGATGCCGCCCGCCAGGACGATTTTCTTCATGATATGGATTCCTGCTGGGAAAGTGACAGGCCCACGCCACCTGGCATTGCTGCACAGGTCAGCAGGGCAACGACGGTTGCTGCAAGACAGAAGAAAGGCGCAGCAGGTTTGCACCTGAGCGGGAAGCGATAGCGGTTACGCTCGCGTGGACGGGTCATTTGCCAGTCTCGACTTATACTTTAAATTCCATACTGGACTTATAGGTACAAATCGTCAACCGAGCAAAAGTCATCGCTGCGACTGAACGATCAGCGCAGGCGACGTCGGTAAAATGACTTAGAGCCTGTTCAAAGGCTCGCGAGCTAGAGCAATGCAAGGCAAAAACAGGCGAGGAAGCGGAGTTTACGAGCTGTAAATGAGCATTCCGAGCCTGTTTTTAACGCAACAGTGCCGACGCGCAGCAGACTTTGAACAGGTTCTTAGGGCTGCGGTTTCCAGCGCTCAGCCGCAGCCTGGTCGGAGCAACGCCCCTCGACCCAGCGCGGGCCTTCGGCGGTGTCTTCCTTTTTCCAGAACGGTGCGCGGGTTTTCAGGTAGTCCATGACAAAGTTGCAGGCATCAAACGCGGCCTGGCGATGCGCGCTGCTGGTGCCGACAAACACAATCGGCTCGCCCGGCTCCAAGCGCCCCACGCGGTGGATGATCTCAATACCCAGCAGCGGCCAGCGCTGCTTGGCTTCTTCGGCAATTTTGCCCAAGGCTTTTTCGGTCATGCCGGGGAAGTGTTCGAGAAACATACCGCCGACTTCGCGCCCTTCGTTGAAGTCGCGCACATAGCCTACAAAGCTGACCACCGCGCCAATGCCCAGATTGGCGGCATGTAAGGCGTTAAGTTCATGACCGGGGTCGAAGGGTTGCGACTGGACGCGAATATTCATGAAAAACTGGCCTCGAAGCGTAAAGGGTGAAAGGCAAAAACTGAGTCAACACAGGGGGCGCTGCGTTCAAACCCTCCTAGGCTCTGTCGCGGCTAAAGCCCCTCCCACAGAGGCGTGATCACTTGTGGGAGGGGCTTTAGCCGCGATAACAACAGATTTAACCGCCCGTCACGGTAGGAAAAAACGCCACTTCATCGCCGGCCTGCAACGGCTCGTCCAGGCTGCAAAGTTCCTGATTACGCGCGCACATCAGGTTCTGCTCGGCCAGCACCGTCCAGACGCCCCCTCTGCTCAGGAGGTGCTGGCGCAATTGCTCAAGGTCGCTGAACGCGGCATTTAGCTGCTCACCATCAAGCCCCAGTGCCTCGCGGTAACGGGCGAAATACTGCACGCGAATCATGCGCCTGCTCCCGCCACACTCTCGGCCTTGAAGGCGCCGCTCTTACCGCCGACCTTCTCCAGCAGGCGCACGCCTTCGATGACCATGCCACGGTCGACGGCCTTACACATGTCATAGATGGTCAACGCGGCGACGCTGGCGGCGGTGAGCGCCTCCATCTCCACGCCGGTTTGCCCGGTTAGCTTGCAGCGCGCGGTAATGCGCACGGCATCCGTACCCTCAGCCAGTAGCTCGACCTTGACGCTGGTGAGCATCAGCGGGTGGCACAGCGGGATCAGATCGCTGGTTTTCTTCGCCGCTTGAATGCCGGCAATCCGCGCCACGGCGAATACATCACCCTTGGGGTGTTCGCCCTGACTAATCATCTGCAGCGTTTCGGGGCGCATGCGCACCAAGGCTTCAGCCACGGCTTCACGGACGGTCAGGGCTTTATCACTGACATCGACCATATTGGCGCGGCCTTGGGAATCGAGATGGGTTAACACGGGCAGACTCCAGACAAGTGTCCGGCGATTGTAAACCCAGGGGTCAGGTTACGGCACCTATGAATGCCGTAGGATTCAGCATCACGCGGCAACTCGCCCTGCAGCCATATGGCCTGCAGGGCGAGCGCGGCAAGTGAGCTACAGATGGCTTTCGGCGTACTCGGCGAGGATCGAGCGCGGCACCCCTTGCAGGGTAATGTGCACGCCATGCTCGAAGTCTTTGAAGCGCTCCGTCAGGTAAGTCAGCCCTGAACTGGGCGCCGACAGATAAGGCGTATCGATCTGCGCCAGGTTGCCCAGGCACACCACTTTTGAACCGCTGCCAGCACGGGTGATGATGGTTTTCATCTGGTGCGGGGTGAGGTTCTGGCATTCGTCGATGAGGATCAGGCTCTGCTGAAAGCTGCGCCCGCGGATGTAGTTGAGGGATTTAAATTGCAGCGGCACCTTTTGCAGGATGTAGTCGACGCTGCCGTGGGTGTTCTCGTCCTCCATATGCAGGGCTTCAAGGTTGTCGGTGATCGCGCCGAGCCAGGGCTCCATCTTCTCCGCCTCGGTGCCGGGCAGAAAACCGATTTCCTGGTCCAGCCCCTGCACGCTACGGGTGGCAATAATGCGCCGATAGCGCTTGCTGACCATGGTTTGTTCGATGGCCGCCGCCAGGGCCAGGATGGTTTTACCGGAGCCGGCGGCGCCCGTCAGGTTGACCAGATGAATGTCCGGATCAAGCAGCGCATACAGCGCCAGTGACTGATAGATATCGCGCGGCCGCAGGCCCCAGGCTTCCTGATGCATCAGCGGCTCTTGGTGCATATCGAGGATCAGCAACTCACCCGGCTTGATGCCTTTGATCCAGCCAACAAAGCCCTGCTCGTCGATGATGAACTCGTTGAGGTGCATCGCCGGCAGGTCTTCGGTGAGCTGCACTTGGTGCCAGGTGCGGCCATGGCCCTGACGCGTCTCGACTTTCTCGACGCGGTCCCAAAAGGAGCCACTGACGTTGTGGTACCCCTTGGGCAACAGCGATATATCGTCGACCAGTTGGTCGGTGTGGTAATCCTCTGAATCGATGCCGCAGGCGCGCGCTTTAAGGCGCATGTTGATGTCTTTGGTCACCAGCACCACATCAAGGCCTGGCCGGCGCGCCTTCAGCTCCACCAGCTGGTTGATGATTTTGTTGTCGTTGAGGTCTTCGGGCAGCCAGGTGATGGGCGCCGCGCGTTTGCTCATCAGGATCGACAGAAAGCCACGCGGCCCGCTCTTATCGCGCTGAATCGCGACGCCGTGCTCCACCTCCTCGGGGCTGGCACTGCCGAGGATTTTGTCGATCAGGCGAATGGCCTGGCGGCACTCGGCAGCGACGCCCTGCTTGCCGGTTTTAAGCTTGTCCAACTCCTCCAGTACGGTCATCGGAATGGCGACATGGTGCTCCTGAAAATTCAGCAGCGCATTGGGATCATGGATCAGCACATTAGTGTCGAGGGCGTACAGGGTTGGGGCGTTGGATTTGGCGCGTCCGTGGTCATCCATACTCGGTCACCTTCTGTAGTAGCCAAGCAACGCAGCAGTGAAACTGCGCTGCAAAGGGGCCGCCGGCTGCTCAGTGGCGAGGCTGAGCAGGCTGCAAAAAGGTGAGGGCCAATGGCCGCCACCTGTCTGCAGGGTTCGGCGGTCTTGCCTTTTAATTACTCCTATTTGGATGACAGAAAAACGTTTTTTTACCTATTCGGGGGTTTATTTTTCAGTGTGACAAATAGCGCTTGGCGCCCCGCGCCAGCACCGTTAAAGTCGATGATTCAACCGGCCTTCACGCCTGCCGATTTTTCTCATCGGCGCCCTGCGCAACCGCGCAACGATTGACCTCAACGGTTACATGCACCAGTTCTGCAATCCCCGCCAGGCGAGCCTTGTAACGATCCGCTGAGCGATCGCCATGGGTCACCACGCTGGCCAGGCACGCGAACTGCGCCCGGCCAACGCGCCACACGTGCAAATCCGCCAACTCGGTATCGGCCTCTTCGGCCAAGGCTCTGCGCACGCGCTCGACAATTGGGTTATCCATCTCCCGGTCGAGTAGCGCCTTGGCGGTTTCAATCAACAGCCCCTTGGCCCACAGCGCAATAATCACCGCCCCAATTACCCCCATCAGCGGGTCGAGCCAATCCCAGCCCAGCCACATACCACCGGCCAGAGCGAGGATGGCGGCCACTGAGGTCAGGGCATCGGCCAGCACGTGGATAAAAGCAGCGTGGCGATTAAGGTCCTTGCCCGCAGGCATTGGCGCGTGATCGTGATCGTGATCGTGATCGTGATCGTGATCGTGATCGTGATCGCTATGAGCATGCCCGTGGGCGTGGGCCTGTTCATGGTTGTCGCGCAGCAACCAGGCGGAGGCCAGATTGACCAACAAACCAATCACCGCCACCCACAACGCCATGTCGAACTTAATGGGTTGCGGCTGCCATAAACGCCACAGCGACTCGAATGCCAGCATCGTCACCACCACAACCAGCAGCAAGGCACTGGCAAAACCGGCCAACACCTCAATCTTCCATGTGCCGAAGGCAAAGCGTGGGTCGTGGGCATAACGCCGGGCCAACAGATAAGCCAGCGCCGCCAAACCGATGGCCAGCATATGCGAGGCCATGTGCCAGCCGTCCGCCAGCAACGCCATGGAGTTGAAGGCATAGCCGGCGACAATCTCCACCAGCATGGTCACCCCAGTCAGCGCCGCCACGCGCCAGGCTTGGCGTTCTGCGGTAATTTCCAGCGGGCGATAGTCATGGGACGGCTCCCAGCGCGAATGATTGCAGGCGGTCATGGCGGCTCCTTTAAGGATTAAGCGTTAACAGGCCTGAACAAACTACAACCCCGTGGCGGCCCCGGGGTCAAGCCACAACGCTAATCGACCTTATAGGTAGTCTCCGCCGCCATCAGCTTCTAGAATCGCCGCAGACTTTAAGGAGCAGCTTTTATGTTGATGGTGATTTCCCCGGCCAAGACCCTCGATTACGAGACGCCGCCCGCGACCCCGCGCGTGACCCAGCCTGAACACCTCGATCACGCCCAGGAATTGATCGAGCAGCTGCGTGAACTCAGCCCGGCGCAGATTGCTGAGCTGATGCACCTCTCGGACAAACTCGCCGGCCTGAATGCCGCACGCTTCGGTAGCTGGGAGCAGCCCTTCACGCCGTCCAACGCCAAACAGGCGCTATTGGCATTCAAGGGCGATGTCTACACCGGGCTAAATGCCGAGGATTTCAACGAAGCCGATTTTGACTTCGCGCAAAACCACCTGCGCATGCTCTCCGGTCTGTATGGCGTGCTGCGCCCACTCGACCTGATGCAGCCCTATCGCCTGGAAATGGGCACCAAACTGGCCAACACGCGCGGCAAAAATCTCTACGACTTCTGGGGCGAGCGCATCAGTGGCTGGCTCAATGACGCGCTGGCCGCCCAGGGTGATGAGGTGCTGCTCAACCTGGCCTCCAATGAGTACTTCAGCGCAGTGAAACGCAAGGCGTTGAACGCACGGATTATCGATACCGAGTTCAAGGACCTGAAAAACGGCCAGTACAAGATCATCAGCTTCTACGCCAAGAAAGCCCGCGGCCTGATGGCGCGCTACGTGATCAAAGAGCGCATCACCCACCCGGACGGCCTCAAGGACTTCAACTACCAGGGCTATCGTTATTCGGCGGAGCACTCCAAGCCTGATAGTCTGGTGTTCCTGCGTGACCACCCTGAGGCCTGATTAATGCTATTCGGCGCAATCCTCGTACTGAGCTGGCTGATCCTGCTGATCCGTTACCCGAGCAAGGCGCTGCCGATTTCTCTCGCTGCGCTGATCGGCCTGGCCCTGGTTACCAGCTGGGTGCTCTGGGAAGAAAGCCGCGAGAACCGCCACCTGGCGCACCTCGAATTACGCCTCAACTACGCCCCGGACAGTTGCCCGGCAGATCGCCCCCTGGCCCTCAACCTGAAAAACGCCAGTGAAGCGGTATTGGTGGAACTGCAATGGCAGATCGCCGCCTACCGTCCGGGCGACAGCACCAACCTGGCCGAACGGCTTTTTGAAACGCCGCGCTACAGTGGCCCTGGCGATTTGCAGCCAGGCGCCGAGTGGCAAACCTGCTTACCGCTGCCGCCCCTGCGCAGCGGCTATCGCGCCAGCACCCTGGCGTTTCGTGCCGAGCGCCTGCAAGGCAGCTTTGTCTATTAAGACCGCTTATACGACTGCATAAAAACAATAAGGAGCTGTGCATGAGCCAACCCAGCGTACTGATTACGGGATGCTCCAGCGGCATTGGCCGGGCCCTGGCCGAGGTGTTTCAACAAGCTGGTTATCAGGTCTGGGCCACCGCGCGCAAAACCCAAGACCTCGAAGCCCTGAGCGAAGCCGGCTTTCACGCTGTGGCGCTGGACGTTAACGATGGCCAGGCACTGGGCCAATTGGGCGAACGCCTGAAAAGCGAAATCGGCGGCCTCGACGTGCTGATCAACAACGCCGGTTACGGCGCCATGGGGCCGCTGCTCGATGGTGGCGTGGAAGCCATGCGCAAACAGTTCGAAACCAACGTATTTTCAATCGTCGGCGTGACCCGCGCGCTGTTCCCGCTGCTGCGGCAGAACAAGGGCCTGGTGGTGAATATCGGCAGCGTTTCCGGCGTCCTAGTAACCCCGTTCGCCGGTGCTTACTGCGCCTCCAAAGCCGCCGTACATGCCTTGAGCGACGCCCTGCGTCTGGAGCTGGCACCCTTCGCCATTGAGGTGATGGAAGTGCAGCCCGGCGCGATTGCCTCAAGCTTCGGCGCCAACGCCAGCCAGCAGGCCGAACAGTTGATCGACCAAGCCTCGCCCTGGTGGCCGATCCGCGAGGGCATCCGCGCCCGCGCCAACGCCTCGCAAGACAACCCCACACCCACCCGCCACTTCGCCCGCAACCTGCTGGCCGCCGTGCAAAGTAAGTCCCGGCCCACCCTGATTCGCCTGGGCAACGGCAGCCGCGCCCTGCCGCTGCTCGCCGCCCTGGTACCGAAACGCCTGTTGGAAAGCGTGCTGAAAAAACGCTTCGGCCTTAATCGCAGCCTGTAGGAGGCACCATGCACGAAGCCAGCCCCGACCACGCGCCGATCAATCACCTGGCCCTCGGCGGGGTCGCGGCAGTCATCGTGCTCAACCTACTCGTGCGCACCTTCGCCAAACTCCCCGGCGTGGTGAATACCCTACTGGTGGCCGCAGTGGTCGCCGGCGGCATGGCCCTGTGGTTCCACTGGCAACACCAACGCCGCCCGCAGCCCAGCGAACGTCGTCGCTTGGTCGCCCTGTACGGCGGCATCCTCGCCCTGCTCTACCTGGGCCTGCTGGGCCTGATGTGGCTAAAAGACGAACCCGGCCCGATGGGCCTGTTGATCTTTGGCCTGCACTACTTCTGCTATCCACTGCTGGCGTGGCTGGCGCTGGCCAAGCTCCAGCGCCCTTAAGCGCTGGCCGACCAAACACCGAGTGGCCGTAGGATGGGTTGAGCAACGCGATACCCATCGGTATTCGCGGTTTCTACACAAACCCGCCAGCTTGGCGAAGAGTTTGATGGGTATCGCTGCGCTCAACCCATCCTACGGATTACCGCTTAGCGTTAGCGCTTGATGGTTTTGAGCAGATCTTCCGGGGTGATATAGCCCACTGCGCCCGCATTGCTCGCCGCGCTGCCTGGCTGTGGCTGATGGAGGATATGGCCCTTCATCTTGCCGATGATGTGCATCTCGCAGGGTTTGCAGTCGAATTTCAGGGTCAGCACTTCGTCCTGATGGATCAGCTGCATATCCGAGACTTTGGTGCGCACACCGGTAACGCCTTTGGCCTGCTTGGGGCATAGGTTGAAGGAGAAGCGCAGGCAGTGCTTGGTGATCATCACCGGCACGTCGCCGCTTTCTTCGTGGGCCTCGTAAGCGGCGTCGATCAACTGCACGCCGTAACGCTTATAGAAGGTGCGCGCCTTGTCGTTGTAGACGTTGGCGAGGAAGGTCAGGTGCGACTCCGGGTACACCGGCGGCGGCACGCTGACCGGCTTGCGCCCGCCTCGCGGATGCGCGGCGATACGCGCCTGGGTCAGCGCCTCGATGGCTTCACGGCGCAGGCTCTTGAGTTGTGAGCCGGGGACAAACGGCACGGCCTCACAGTCGATCTGCGCGCCGGTGCTGTAGTAGATGGTGGTGCCCAGTTTGCTCAAGCCATCGGCCAACTGCTCACGAGCTTGCTCAGCATCCTTGGCCGCAGCGAACGGGCCAGCCAGGCTGACGCTGGCACTGATACCTTCGTCGCTGGTCACGCTCACGTTCAACTGATCGCCGTGCAGCGCCAGCTGCCAGCTGACCGCAACGCGGCGCTCGGCCGAGGTTTTCTGCAGGGCTTGCTGCCAGTTATGGTCGAGGTTGCGATTGAGCGGCTGCTGTGGGCGCACGCGCTGCATGGCCTCGGGCATTTCGTTGGGTTCGACACGGTAGCGGTAGCGCTTCTCGCCGTCTTCCTCGAACTCGCCTTTCAGCTCACAGATGTTGCTGCGAAAACCCACCACTTCACGCTTGATCAGCACGTTCAAACCATCGCCGTTGGACAGCGGCGTATCGGTGACGGCAATCAGGTCGCGCTTGTTCACTTTTTCAACGTAACCCACCGCCAGCCCGGTAAAGGTCGGCGAATCGAACGCGCCAATGTCCACTTTGCGATCAGTCACAAAGTAATCGGTGCTGCCACGGTGGAAGGTTTTGTCGGTGTCCGGGGTGAAGAAGTGCTCGGTACGGCCGCTGGCGGCGCGAGCCAGGTGCGGGCGCTGTTCGAGAATCGCATCCAGCTCCTGGCGATAGTGAGCAGTGATGTTCTTCACGTAGCTCATGTCTTTGTAGCGCCCTTCGATCTTGAACGAGCGCACGCCGGCATCGACCAGATGAATCAGGTTGTCGGTCTGGTTGTTGTCCTTCATCGACAGCAGGTGCTTATCAAACGCCACCACACGGCCCTGATCATCTTTCAGGGTGTACGGCAGGCGGCAGGCTTGCGAGCAGTCGCCACGGTTGGCACTGCGCCCGGTCTGCGCGTGGGAGATGTTGCACTGCCCGGAGAACGCCACACACAGCGCGCCGTGGATAAAGAACTCCACCGCCGAATCGACGCTTTTGCAGATATTGCTGATCTCTTCCAGATTCAGTTCGCGGGCCAGCACCAACTGGGAGAAGCCGGCGTTGTCGAGAAAACGGGCTTTCTCCAAAGTGCGAATGTCGCACTGGGTGCTGGCGTGGATCTCGATGGGTGGTAGGTCCATTTCCATCACGCCCATGTCCTGCACGATCAGTGCATCGATGCCGGCCTCGTAGAGCTGCCAGATCATCTGCCGCGCCGGCTCCAGCTCATCCTCATGCAGGATGGTGTTGAGGGTGACAAACACCCGCGCATGGAACAGATGCGCGAACTGCACCAGCTCGGCAATCTCCGCCACGCTGTTGCTGGCGTTGTGCCGCGCGCCAAAGCCAGGGCCACCGATGTACACGGCATCAGCGCCATGCAGGATGGCCTCCTTGGCAATGGTGGTATCGCGCGCAGGGCTGAGCAGTTCGAGGTGGTGCTTGGGCAAGGACATGGCGTGGGCATCAAGGCAGTCAATCAAGCCAAGCATTTTACCCCTAAAGCCGGGTTTGTATGTGGCCATCGGACAGCCGCACAAAAACCGTACAACCCGGTACAGGTCTGGCTGGCCAGCGCGAGCGGCTTCCGGCTGTCTTTCCAGCAGGTGGCACGCTACCCTCGCCGCTTACCGCCGTCACTTGCACGATGCATATAAAGCAGAAGGAATCGCTATGTTTGAGCACGTTAAAGATGATGTATTGCCCTTTGAACAGTTTATCTACCGCCTGCTCACCTACTTGGCCATCGCCCTAATGCTGCTGGCGCTTGCCATGATTCCCGGCGTTATGACGTTCCACCTGTTCTTCGAACTCCCCCTGGCAGAAGCCTTTATAAATGCCATTTCTCTGCTGGGCTCCCTACCGGTTCCGCACCCGCTCACCTCCCACGGTGGCCACGTATTTACCGCCCTCTACAACCTGTTTATCGAAACCACCGTACTGCTGGCCTTGGGCACGCTGTTCTCGCCCATAGTCCACCGCGTCCTGCACAAGATGCATTTACAAACCGAACAGGACGAATAAGCCCCGGTGTAAAGGCTGCCGTGACCTGTGCTACTCACGGTCCACTACAGCGAGGCAATGCCACGTAGAATTGTGCGCCTGAGTGCAGTCTTGAGGGTGCAGTGGTGGAGTTACAGCGCGGGTTTATCCTGACCCGACATTGGCGTGATACGCCAACAGGCACACAGGTGGAGTTCTGGCTGGCCACTGATCAGGGCCCGCGGCAGATCCGCTTGCCGCTGCAAACCTCGGTGGCCTTTATCCCAGCCGAGCAACGCGCCCAGGCCGAGACGCTACTGGCCAACGAAAGCGGCGCTGAGCTGCGCCCGCTGGCGCTCAAGGACTTTCAGCAGCGCCCGGTGCTGGGCCTGTATTGCCAGCAGCATCGTCAGTTGATTGACCTCGACAAACGCCTGCGCCGCGCGGGCGTGACGGTGTACGAAGCCGATGTGCGCCCGCCCGAGCGCTACCTGATGGAGCGCTTTATTACCGCCCCGGTGCTGTTCGCCGGCACGCCTGATGCAGCTAATCCGGCCCTGCTGCTGGAAGCGCAGATCAAGCCCTGCGCGGATTACCGCCCAACGCTCAAGCTGGCCTCGCTGGATATCGAAACCAATGCCTTCGGCGAGCTGTACTCCATCGCCATCGAGGGTTGCGGCCAGCGCAACGTGTATATGCTCGGCCGCGCGCCGGAACAGCCGCCAGAGGTAGATTTTCAGCTGGAGTACTGCATCAGCCGTGAGCAGTTGCTCGACCGCCTCAACCACTGGATGGCGCAGCACGACCCAGACGCGATCATCGGCTGGAACATGGTGCAATTCGACCTGCGCGTGCTGCACGAACACGCCCGCCGTCTGGCCATCCCCCTGCGTCTGGGCCGCGATGGCAGTGAGATGCAGTGGCGCGAACACGGCAGTGGCAACGGCCATTTCTTCGCCGATGCAGCGGGCCGGCTGATTATTGATGGCATCGAAACACTGCGCTCGGCGACCTGGAGCTTCCCCTCGTTCAGCCTGGAAAACGTCGCGCAAACCCTGCTCGGCGAAGGCAAGGACATCTCCACGCCCTACCAGCGCATGGACGAAATCGACCGTATGTTCCGCGAAGACAAACCCGCCCTGGCGCGCTACAACCTGCGCGACTGTGAGCTGGTGACGCGGATCTTCGCTAAAACCGCGATCCTCGACTTCCTGCTGGAACGCGCCACGGTCACCGGCCTGCCCGCCGACCGTAACGGTGGCTCGGTGGCGGCCTTCGAGCACCTGTATATGCCGCTGATGCACCGTCGCGGTTTTGTCGCGCCGAACCTCGGCGACAACCCGCCGCAAGCCAGCCCCGGCGGTTTCGTTATGGAGTCGCAGCCGGGGCTATACGAGTCAGTGTTGGTGCTCGACTACAAGAGCCTGTATCCGTCGATTATCCGCAGCTTTCTAATCGACCCGGTGGGGCTGATCGAGGGCCTGCGCCAGCCGGACGATACACACTCGGTGCCGGGCTTTCGTGGCGCACGCTTCTCCCGTAGCGAGCATTGCCTGCCCGCGATTGTCGCGCGCGTATGGCAGGGCCGCGAAGCCGCCAAACGCGAACACAACGCCCCGCTGTCGCAGGCGTTGAAGATCATCATGAACGCCTTTTACGGCGTGCTCGGTTCCAGCGGTTGCCGCTTCTTCGACACGCGCCTGGCCTCCTCCATCACCCTGCGCGGCCACGAAATCATGGCCCGCACCCGCGCGCTGATCGAGGCCGAAGGCCATGCAGTGATTTACGGCGACACCGACTCCACCTTTGTCTGGCTACAACGCCCGCATGACGAAGCCGAGGCGGGGCAAATCGGCCGCGCGCTGGTGGCCAAGGTGAATGCCTGGTGGCGCGAACATCTGCACAGCGCATACGGCTTAAGCAGCGCCCTGGAGCTGCAATACGAAACCCACTACAGCCGCTTTCTGATGCCGACCATCCGCGGCGCCGAAGAAGGCAGCAAAAAACGCTATGCCGGGATGATCAGCCGCGCCGATGGCAGCCACGAAATGGTCTACAAAGGCCTGGAAACCGTACGCAGCGACTGGTCGCCGCTGGCCCAGCAGTTTCAACGCGAGCTGTATGAGCGCATCTTCCTCAACCAGCCCTACCAGGGGTATATCCGCGACTATGTCGAACGCACCCTGAATGGCGAGCTGGATGAGCTGCTGGTCTACCGCAAGCGCCTGCGCCGCCTGCTAACGGACTACGAGCGCAACGTACCGCCGCATGTACGCGCCGCGCGTCTGGCCGACGAATACAACGCCGCCCACGGCCGGCCGCTGCAATACCAACGCGGCGGCTGGATCAACTACGTGATCACCACCGCCGGCCCGCAACCGCTGGAAGCACGCAACGCCGCCATCGATTACGACCACTACCTAACCCGGCAATTACAGCCGGTGGCCGATGCCATCCTGCCGTTTGTCGATGATGACTTTGCCACCTTGGTGGGTGGGCAACTGGGGCTGTTCTAACCAGTTTTGTGGGAGGAGCTTTAGCCTCGCGAACGCACCCTACGCCTCGCGCGTCGCCAACAGTGGCGCAGCCTTGGGTTTACGAAACACCAGCACGTTACCCAACATCACCAACACCAAGCCAAACAGCGCCGGCGCTGTCCACTGATAGCCCTCGGCAAACACCGAGATATTCAGCGCCACCACCGGGAACAGCACAGTGCAGTAGGCGGCGCGCTCCGGGCCCATGCGCCCGACCAGGGTCAGGTAGGCGGTAAAGCCGATCACCGAGCCAGGAATCGCCAGGTACAGCAGGCTGCCGATGTAGCGGCTGTTCCACTCGAAACCGAACGGCGTGCCGCTAACCAGGCAGATCGCCAGCAACATCAACGCGCCATAGAGCATGCCCCAGGCATTGGTGGTCAGCGGCTTGAGGCCAGCCTTCTGCTGCAGGCTGGAAAGCATATTGCCGGCGGAGAACAGCAACGTGCCGATAACCGCCAAGCCAATGCCCAACAGGGTTTCATGGCTGGCCTCATGCCCGGCCAACTCCGGCCAGAACAACAACGCCAAACCGCCCAAACCCAACGCGCCACCGGCCAGCACATTGGCGGCAATTTTCTGTTTGAAGAACAACCGCGCGTTGATCGCATTCCACAGCGTGGCGGTGGAGAAAATTACTGCCACCAGACCGCTGGGTATCCACTGGCTAGCGGTGTAGAAACACATGAAATTCAGGCAGAACAGACACAGCCCTTGTACCAGACAGATCAGCTGGCCGCGCTTGTCGAGCGTTTGCAGGCGCCCGCTAAGCAGCAGAATGATAAACAGCACCAGCGAGGCCAGAGCAAAGCGATAGGCAATGGAGGCGGCAATCGCCACTTCTCCGAGTTGCAACTTGAGGGCGATCCAGGTGGTGCCCCAGATCAGTACGGTCAACAGATAGAGCGACAGGTTCATCAACAGACTCCCTTTGGATAACGAGAGTCTGCGCGCTATCTGGGGCCAGATCTTGCACAAACTTGCGCTTATTACGCGCCAAGGCCGCTTCTGTAGGGTGGGTTAGTGGCGTAGAACCGAGAACTGGGGGGAACAGCTGCATACCCGCGCGTCACGTAACCCACCAAGCGGTGATGGGTCTGTTGAATCGGCTGGACGCGACGCTTTCCGGTTGACGCGACTCGCGGGCAAGCCCGCGCCTACAAAACCAGGCAAGCCGCTGTCTAAACGGCCAAACGGTGCCTGGGCAAGCCGATGGAAATCAGCGCCGCCAGCAGCACAAAACCCGAGGAAATCCACAGGCAGGCGGCCAAGCCATAAGCCTGGTAAACCCAGCCCGAGAGCAGCGTGCCAATCAGCCGGCCGGCGGCGTTGGACATGTAATAGAAGCCGACATCCAGCGACACACCGTCCTCTTTGGCGTAGCTGACGATCAGGTAGCTGTGCAGCGAGGAGTTCACCGCAAACAGCGCGCCGAACAGCAGCAGCCCGCCGATCAGCACCCACTGCACGGGCCAAGCACTGCCCATGCCCAAGGCAATCAGCGCTGGCACACCGGCCAGCACGGCGGCCCAGGCAAACGCGGCGCGGCCATCCGGCAACTGGCCGCTGGCTTTGCCGCTGAACTTACTGGTGAGCGTTGGGGCAAACGCCTGCACCATGCCGTAGCCAATCACCCACACCGCAAGAAAGCCGCCAACCAGCCAGAAGTCCCAACCCAACACGCTGGACAGGTACACCGGCAGCGCCACGACAAACCACACATCGCGCGCGCCGAACAGGAACAGTCGCGCGGCCGAGAGCAGGTTGATCGCCCGGCTCTTGGACAGCAGGTCGCGAAACTTCGGTTTGGCTTTGGCCTTGCCTAAATCCTTCTGCAACAGCCGCAAACTGGCCAGCCAGATCAGCGCCAGCACAGCTGCCATGACCAGCACCGCACCAGTAAAGCCGAGCAGCGCCAGCAGCGCGCCGCCCATAAAAAAGCCCACGCCTTTCAGCGCATTCTTCGAGCCGGTAAGGATCGCCACCCACTGGTACAGCGTGCCCTGCTGACTGTCCGGCACCAGCAGCTTGATCGAGCTCTTGGCGCTCATCTTGTTCAGGTCTTTGGCGATACCGGACAGCGCCTGGGCACCCATCACCCACGGGATGGTCAGCCAGGCGGCTGGCACGGTGAGCATCAGCAACGCCGCCACCTGCAGGCCCAGGCCGATATTCATGGTGCGATTGAGCCCCAACCGCGCGCCCAGATAGCCGCCCAGCAGATTGGTGACTACGCCAAAAATCTCATAGAACAGAAACAGCGCGGCGATCTGTAGCGGCGTGTAGCCGAGGCTGTGGAAATGCAGCACCACCAGCATGCGCAGCGCGCCATCGGTCAGGGTAAAGGCCCAGTAGTTGCCAGTGACCAGCAGGTATTGGCGCACTTCGGGGGCTAGGCGAGATAAGGCGTGCATCGGAGAAATCCTGTTGTGCCGCGCGGCGTTAGTGGTGGATGTCGTCACAGGCTTTTGTAGGAGCGGGCTTGCCCGCGATGGCAACACCAGAGATCCATCGCGGCCAAGGCCGCTCCTACAGACCCGTGGTTAACCAACCATCCGCGCCAACTCCACCGCGCGGTTGGCATAGCCCCACTCGTTGTCATACCAGGCGTAGAGCTTCACCTGAGTGCCGTTGACCACTATGGTCGACAAGGCATCGATAATCGACGAGCGCGGATCGGTACGGTAGTCGATGGACACCAGCGGCCGCTCCTCATAGCCCAAAATCCCAGCCAACGGGCCGGCAGCGGCGGCTTTAAACAGCGCATTGACCTCCTCCGCCGTGGTCGGCCGTTCCACCTCAAATACGCAATCGGTCAGCGAGGCGTTAGCCAGCGGCACACGCACCGCGTGGCCATTCAGCTTGCCGCGCAGCTCGGGGAAAATTTCGGCAATCGCCGTGGCCGAACCGGTGCTGGTGGGGATCAAGCTCATACCCGAAGCACGGGCGCGACGTAGGTCCTTGTGCGGTGTGTCGAGAATGCTCTGGGTGTTGGTCAGGTCGTGGATGGTGGTGATCGAGCCGTGGCGGATGCCGAGGTTTTCATGGATCACCTTGACCACCGGGGCCAAACAGTTGGTGGTGCAGGAGGCTGCGGTAACAATGCGGTGCACGGCTGGGTTAAACAGCTGCTGATTGACGCCCATCACCACATTCAAGGCACCAGCCTCCTTGACTGGCGCACAGACCACCACGCGTTTGACGCCTTGATCGAGATAACCTTGCAGCAGCGCGACGGTTTTCATCTTGCCGCTGGCCTCGATCACCAGATCGCAGCCGCTCCAGTCGGTATCGGCAATGGCCTTGTTAGCCGTGACGGCAATGCGCTTGCCGTCAATGACCACGCAGTCGCCCTCACTGCTCGCCTCATGCTGCCAGCGACCGTGCACCGAATCGAAATTGAGCAAATGAGCATGGGTCGGTGCATCGCCGGCTGGGTCGTTGATCTGCACAAACTCGAATTCCGGCCAGCCCCAGGCGGCACGCAGCGCCAGACGACCGATGCGGCCAAAACCGTTGATACCTACCTTGATAGCCATAAACCAATGCCCTCTACAAAAGTGATTAGGCGCTACGCGGCGCAAACATAATGATCGCCATGCCGAGCAGGGCCACAGCCGCACCCAGCAGGTCCCAATGAGTCGGGCGGATGCCGTCCACCAGCCACAGCCAGAGAATGGCCATCGCCACATAGACCCCGCCATAAGCGGCATACACCCGCCCGGCGGCAGTGGGGTGCAGGGTCAGCAGCCAGGCGAACAGCGCCAGTGAGGCGGCGGCCGGCAGCAGCAGCCAGATACTTTTACCCTGCTTGAGCCACAGGTACGGCAGGTAGCAGCCGATGATCTCGGCAAGGGTCGTGAGGGCGAATAGCCCAAGGGTGTTAAGCATGCTGACCTCTGTGGCCAACCTGCAGTCGGCCTGGATGTGTATGGAGGGTATGAGGCTTGAGCCTTAAATGGCGGCCTGATTCACCCGTTTGCTCAGTTGTTCAGCCGACTCCTTGCGTTCGGAGTAACGGTCCACCAAGTAGTCGGTTTGGCCGCGCAGCAGCAGGGTGAACTTGACCAGTTCTTCCATCACATCCACCACCCGGTCGTAGTAGGCCGAAGGTTTCATCCGCCCAGCCTCGTCGAATTCAAGGAAGGCCTTGGCCACCGAGGACTGATTGGGGATGGTGAACATGCGCATCCAGCGCCCGAGCACGCGCATCTGGTTCAGCGCATTGAACGATTGCGAACCGCCGCTGACCTGCATCAACGCCAGAGTCTTGCCTTGGCTCGGCCGCACCGCGCCCATGCTCAGGGGAATCCAGTCGATCTGCGCCTTGAACACCCCGGTCATTGCACCGTGGCGCTCCGGCGAGCACCACACCATGCCTTCACTCCACAGCACCAGCTCGCGCAGCTCTTGTACCTTGGGGTGATCTTCGGGGGCATCATCTGGCAGCGGCAGGCCGGCGGGATTGAAAATCCGCGCTTCGGCGCCGAACTGCTCAAGTAAACGAGCGGCTTCCTCGGTCAGCAGGCGGCTGTAAGAGCGTGCGCGGTTAGAGCCATAAAGCAGCAGGATGCGCGGTTTATGCGCGGCGGCCGGTTGCGCCAGCTTGTCCGGGGTCGGAATGTCCAGCAGTCCGGGGTCGATATTCGGCAGTTCGGAGGTCATGGGCTTTCTCTGAAAAAGATGGCTTAGCCGCACAGGGCGGCGCGGTCCGGGCGGTCGCGCATGCTGTGCAGGCGCAGGCGGTCTTCGGCCAGTTGCGGGTCATCCGCGGTGAGCACTTGCGCCAGGGTCTGCCTAACCCAAGCCGGCAAGTGCGGATGCAGGCGGTAGTAAACCCACTGCCCCGCGCGGCGATCCTGCAACAAGCCGCTGCTGCGCAACTGCGCCAGATGGCGAGAGATTTTCGGCTGGCTTTCCTGCAGGGCGGCGGTCAGCTCACAGACGCACAACTCGCCCTCCTGGGCGATCAGCTGGGTCATACGTGCGCGGGTGTCATCGGCCAGGCACTTGAACAGGGTGACCGGGGCCAACATCTGCAGCGGCACGCTGGCTTTGCTTTTGACCAGCACGAACAGCTTGATGCGTTCGTGGATCTGCTGCAGGCAGTGCGTGTAAGCATTGGCCTGCTGGCTGGTGGCCGGGTCTTCAAAATCCCAGGCAATGTATTCGCCGGCACCCGGCAGGGTGCTGCACTCGAAGGCGGATTTGTCACACAGGGTGATCACGTAGTCGAACGCCTGGCCGTCGAAGCTTTCCAGGGGTTTGCTGTACAGGCCTTCGGTGCTCACGCCCAGCTGCTCAAGCGCGAGGCGCGCATGCGGGTCGACCTCACTGGGCTGGGTGCCAGCGCTGCACACCTCGTAACCCTCGGGGTCGGTGTGGCGCAACAGCGCCTCGGCCATCTGCGAGCGGGCGGCATTGGCTACGCAGAGGAACAATACGCGACTCTTTTGGCTCATGGCGGTGGGTGCCTGGGAAATACGGTTTGGTGAATATATTGATAGCCATATATCTTGTAAACCGTATATTTAGTTTGCGCCGAGCCGACCCAGATCAACATTGAGCGCTACACGCCTGGCTAGACTGGCCATACACCTAAGGACTGCACATGGAACTGTTCACATGGCTGAATGACCAACTGCTGCGCATGGACTGGCTGGCCTGGCTGGTGCGTGTGCTGCTGGAGGACGGCCTCAGCCTAGATACGAGCAGCCGCGTTGGTGCCAGCCTGCACTTCTTCATCTATGACGTGATAAAGATTTTCATCCTGCTGGCGGTGTTGATCTTCAGCATTTCCTGGGTGCAGAGTTATTTCCCGCCGGAGCGTACCCGGCGCATTCTCGGCAGCATGAGCGACTTCAAGGCCAAACTCACCGGCGCACTGCTGGGCACCATCACGCCGTTCTGTTCCTGCTCGTCGATTCCGCTGTTTATCGGGTTTACCAGCTCGGGGCTGCCGCTGGGGGTGACCTTTGCCTTCTTGATCTCATCGCCGCTGGTGGACCTGGCCTCGGTGATTCTGCTGGCGAGCATTTTCAATTGGTCGATTGCCATCGCCTACGTGCTGATCGGCCTGGTGCTGGCGGTGCTCGGCGGTACGCTGATCGGCCGGGCGAAGATGGAGCGCTATGTCGAAGCCTTTGTCATGCACAACCCGGTGCTCGACATCCCGCAAGAACAGCTGTCGCGCCGTGACCGCGCGCAATTCGCCTGGGCGCAGGTCAGCGATATTTTCCGCCGGGTCTGGCTGTATGTCTTGATCGGCGTCGGCATTGGCGCGGCCATCCATAATTGGATTCCCGCCGGTTGGATCGAAGCGCTGCTCGGCCAGGAAAACTGGTGGTCGGTGCCGCTGGCGACTGTGCTCGGCATCCCGATGTATGCCGATATTTTTGGCACCCTGCCGATTGCCGAAGCGCTGGTTGGCCAAGGCGTCGGCCTGGGTACGGCGCTGGCCTTTATGATGGCCGTCACCGCGCTGTCGCTGCCCTCGCTGATCATGCTCAAGAAAGTGGTCAAAGCGCCGCTGCTGGCGTTGTTCTTCGGCATCGTCGCAGTCGGCATTGTGTTGATTGGCTACCTGTTTAACGCGTTCGCCTACCTGTTTATCTGACTAATGGAGCACAGCATGATCATTAAAATCCTCGGTCCCGGCTGCAAGAAATGCATCACCCTGGGCGAGAACACCCAGGCAGCGCTAGCCAATCTCGGCCGCGAGGCACAGATACTCAAGGTGACCGATATCGCCGAAATTGCCGCCCACGGCGTGATGTCGACTCCCGCGCTGGTGATTGACGACAAAGTGGTGTCCGTCGGCAAAGTGCTCAGCACCAGCGATGTGGAGAAACTGCTGGGCGCCTGAGTCGTGCACCGCCTTGCACAATCTTGCGCTTTTCTACGCGTAGGGGCTGGCACCGCGAAGCGCTCGGCGTAGCATGCTGCGACGGAGGCGTTATGTCGCAACTTGAGCACTTACAGGTTTTCCAGAGCATGCACAGCTCACCGCACACTCGCCTGCACCGCAGCGCCGAGTTGGGCGATGGGCTGGCGGCGGCTGTGTGGAGCAACCGCCACGATGCCCGCGACTATGAAGCCCCCAGCCACCACACGCTGTCTTGCTACCTGGCCGGCGGCACTGGCACCTTCCGCCGCGAAAGCCCGCACAGCAAGGGCGCACCGAACAAGCTGTGCGTTCTACCGGCCGGCCACCAGTCAGCGTGGGTGATAAACGGTGAAATCCAACTGGCGCATCTGTATATCAGCCAAGAGCAGTTCGCCCTCGCTGCCGTCCACCTGCTGGATCGTGAGCCACGGGAACTGCAACTGCGCGAAGGCACCTTTCTCGATGATGCGCAGCAGGCCCAACGCTTTCGCCAGCTTAGCCAGCTGGATTGGAATGAACCCAGCGAACGCATGCTCAGCAGCAGCCTGGCCCATGGCCTGATCAGCCATGCCCTGCTGTCCCAGGTCGGCCGGCGCGAAGGGTTGCGCCTGAAAGGTGGCCTAGCGCCCAGCCAGCGCCGGCGGGTGCGCGAATTTATCCAGGCCAATCTCAGTGAGCCACTGAGCCTGGGGACCCTGGCCGGCTTGTGCGCCCTCTCCGAATATCACTTCGCCAGAATGTTCCAGCTCAGTTTTAGCGTACCGCCCCACCGTTATGTGCTGGCGCAGCGTTTGCGCCATGCTCAGCAATTGCTGCAACACGGCCACTTGCCACTGGCTGAGGTCGCTCTGGCCTGCGGCTTTGCCAGCGCCAGCCACTTCAACAACCGCTTCCGCCAGGCCTTTAGCGCCACACCGGGGCAATACCGCACAGCCCTGCAACAGCCCTTGGGCAACACGCGTTAATGCAGCGCTGCGCCCAGCAGATAGCTCGATGGATCACCCGCTGAAACTGCACACCGTCTGCTAATCCCTTGCTGGCTGTGCAAGAATCATCGGCTGCCCCCGAGAAAGCTGCCCATGCCACGCCTCACCTTTTTGCACACTGAGTGCCACTGATGGCCCTCGATATCCTGAATCTGCGCTTGGAAGACTGGCGCGCGGAATTCGGCGTGGGCGACCTGCAGCGTGGCCAGGGCTATGCCGCGCAAGGCCGCAGCCGCCTGCTCAGCCTCAAAGACAGCACCCTGCTCGCGAGCTGCCGGGGCTCTGGCGCACAAACCTATCAGCAACGCATCACCCTAAATCACTACGGTCAGGGCTGGGCTGTCAGCGGCAAATGCAGCTGCCCGGTGGGCTTCAACTGCAAGCACGTAGCCAGCGCCCTACTCACCCTGCAAAGCCAACAGGAGCAAGGCGTCGACCTCTCGCCGCTGATCGTCAGCAGCCCGGAGGCCCGCGAAGAGCGCCTGGAGCACCTGCAACCCAGCCCCGTACTGAGCCTTGGCAGCCTGGTGCGCGTGCACTTCGATGCGCGCAAGGGCCGCATGCAGGAGCAAACCCAGCACCGCGCCGCGCTGGCCTTCGATTACCAGGGTTACCTGGCCTCGGGCAAAAGCGGCAAAAACTTGCTGATCAAACAAAGCCCCACCCACAGCCTGCGCATCGTGCGTGACCTCGACGCTGAAGCGCAGCTGCGCAAACGTCTGCAACAGACCGGCATGCAGGTGTCACTCAGGCAAAGCGAAGCCCTGCCGGAAAGCGCCGGCGAAGCCTATGAGCAAGCCAATGAGGCCGCCTGGCTGCTGTTTGTCCGTGAGCAGCTGCCGCTGCTGCGCGAGGAAGGCTGGCAGATCCGCATGCAGCCGGACTTTCAATACAACCTGGCGCAGGTCGATGACTGGTACGCCGAGGTCGAAGAAGACCCCGAGCAAACCTGGTTCGACCTGGAGCTGGGCATTGAGGTTGAAGGGCAGCGCATCAGCCTGTTGCCGATTCTGTTGCAGGCCATCCGCCATAAGCCCTGGTTGCTCAATGGCGAGGCGCTGAACAAGCGCGATGACGATGAAATGCTGCTGGTCAGCCTGCCGCACAACCACAAACGCGTGGCCTTGCCGCTGGCCCGGCTAAAGCCGCTGCTGGCCACCCTTGGCGAATTGTTCGTGCGTGAGCCGGGCGAATCCAGCCAACGCCTGCGCCTGTCACGCCTGGATGCCGCACGGCTGAATCATCTAGCAGAAGGCCCGGCGTTAAGTTGGCAAGGCGGTAGCCAGGTACGCGACTTCGCCCAACGCCTGCAACAGCTGGACAGCGCCACCCTGCAGCCACCCGCAGGTTTGCAAGCCGAGCTGCGTGCTTATCAACTGCAAGGCCTGGCCTGGATGCAGGGGCTGGCTGAATTAGGTGTAGGCGGCCTGCTGGCCGATGACATGGGCCTGGGCAAAACCCTGCAGACCCTCGGCCACATCCTCTGCGAGCACAACGCCGGGCGCTTGCAGCAACCGGCGCTGATCGTCATGCCCACCAGCCTGATCCCCAACTGGCAGGACGAAGCCGCACGCTTCACCCCGCAACTCAAGGTGTTGGCGTTGCACGGGCCAAAGCGTCGTGCGCTGTTCAAGCAGATCGCCGAGCACCAGATCATTCTCACCACTTACGCCCTGCTGCCGCGCGACCTCAAGGCGCTGAGCGCACACAGCTATCGCCTGTTGATTCTCGATGAAGCGCAGAACATCAAAAATCCGCGAAGCAAGGCCGCGGTTGCCGCCGGGCAACTGCAAGCTGGGCAGCGCCTGTGCCTGACCGGTACGCCGTTGGAAAATCACCTTGGCGAGCTGTGGTCGCTGTTCAACTTCCTGATGCCCGGCTGGCTCGGCGACAGCAAGAGCTTTACCCGCGACTACCGCACGCCGATTGAAAAAAACGCCAACGAGCAGCGCCTGGCGCACCTCAATGGGCGGATCAAACCCTTTATCCTGCGCCGCACCAAGGAGCAGGTGGCCAGCGAGCTACCGCCGAAAACCGAAATCACCCACTACGTCGAACTCAGCGCCGCGCAACGCGATCGCTACGAAACCCTGCGCCTGGCCATGGATAAAAAGGTGCGCGACGAGATCGCCCGCCAAGGCTTGGCCCGCAGCCAGATCGTGATTCTCGAAGCGCTACTGCGCCTGCGTCAGGCCTGCTGCGACCTGCGCCTACTCGGTGATGAAAGCGACAACAGCCTGACCAGCGCAGACTCCGGCAAGCTCAGCGGCCTGCTGGAAATGCTTGAAGAGTTGTTTGCCGAAGGTCGGCGGGTGCTGCTGTTCTCGCAGTTCACCTCGATGCTGGCGCTGATCGAAGCCGAACTAAAGACCCGCAATATTCCCTACGCCAAACTGACCGGCAGCACCCAGGACCGCCGCACCCCGGTGCAGCAATTCCAGGCTGGCGAGTTACCGATCTTTCTGATCAGCCTTAAAGCCGGCGGCGCGGGCCTGAACCTGACTGCGGCCGACACGGTGATCCACTTCGATCCCTGGTGGAACCCGGCCGCCGAAGCCCAGGCCAGTGACCGCGCCTACCGCATTGGCCAGGACAAACCGGTGTTCGTCTACAAACTGATCGCCCGTGGCAGCGTTGAGGAGAAGATCCAGCAGCTGCAACAGGCCAAGGCCAACCTGGCCCGCGGCGTGTTGGCAGGCGGCAGCCAGACGCAGCTGCAGCTCAGCGAAGACGACCTGCAGGCGCTGTTTGCCCCGCTAAGCCCCTGAGCAAAGTCACTCAGTCGTCGCTCTGGGTGTCGTCCTTTTCCGCCGCATCATCAGCCGGGTTGGACTTTTTCCGCGCCCCACCGGCCTGCACCGCAGGGAAGCGCGAGGAGGCGTAGCGCACCACAAAAATCGCCATTGCCAGCAGCAGAATCGCCCCGGACACCATCACCACGCCCCAATCCGGTTTGTGGTTGTGCGAGATGTCAGAAATCATCAAACGGGTCAGCGCAGTAATCGCCACATAAATCATGAAGCGAATCGGCATGTGGTTGGTCTTGAAGTAGATCCCCACCATCGCCGCCAATTCCAGGTAGATAAACAGCAGCAGGATGTCATCGACGGTGATATGGCCCTTGTCCAACATACCGAGGAAGGCCATCACTGCGGCCCAAGCCGTCACGGCACCAATGGCAAACAGCGCCAGGTAATGGAATGCCTCCATCAACAGATTACCCAGCGACTCCGCCTGCCCATGCATGCGCTCGCGCATCTGTTCGGCCCAGTTTGACTTGCCCATACAATCCCCTTGAATCCAACAAACGATAAATTACTAGCCAGGCGCACCGCCTCTGGCGCTCACGCATGGCACTGCAGTAGAAGAAGCTTTATGCCGCTTAAAAAGCACGCGCAACAGCTATGCCAGCCAGGCGCAGCATGCCGAATTAATAGTTTTTGCATACCGGCATAACACGATCTGACTATTGGACAAGCCGAGCCAGACAGGCCATAAGCACTGCCTCACCCACGCGGGTTATACCGCGCCGGCGCTCCAATCGCTCGCGCGCTGATCATTACAGGAGATCACCCATGGCTCTACCGCTATCGCTCATTCGCCAGACACTGCGCGCCGCCGTCATCAGCTGCACGGCCCTCACCGCGCTGATTCCCCTAAGCGCCAGTGCCGCGCCGATAGCCAAGCAGCAGACCCAAGTACCGGGTTATTACCGTATGGCCCTAGGTGACTTCGAAGTGACCGCCCTGTTCGACGGCTACATCGACCTCGATAACAAACTGCTCAAGGGCGCCAGTGCCGAGGATATACAAAGCCTGCTGAGCAAGATGTTTCTCGACTCTAGCAACGGCGTGCAAACCGCGGTCAATGCGTATTTGATCAACACCGGCACGCAACTGCTGCTGATCGATACGGGCGCCGCCCAATGCTTCGGCCCTACCCTCGGCGTGGTGCAAAGCAATCTGAAAGCCTCGGGTTACCGCCCTGAACAGGTCGACACTGTGCTGCTCACGCACCTGCACCCTGACCATGCGTGCGGCCTGCTCACCAGCGATGGCAAGGCGGCATACCCCAATGCCACGGTGTATGTACCGCAAACCGAAGCCGACTACTGGCTCAGTGCGGAAACCGCCAGCCAAGCGCCCGAAGCCTCACGCGGGATGTTCAGCATGTCGCAGCAGGCGGTCGCCCCCTACGCCGCCCAACAGCGCCTAAAGCGCTACAGCCCTGATAGCCAACTGTTTGCCGGGCTTAGCGTGGTACCGAGTAATGGCCATACCCCGGGGCACAGCTCCTACTTGCTCAGTTCCAACAACCAGAGCCTGCTGGTGTGGGGCGATATTGTGCACAGCCATGCCGTGCAGTTCGCCAAACCAGAAGTGGTAATCGAATTCGACTCAGACCAAGCCAAGGCCGTGGAAACCCGCAAGAAGCTTTTTGCTGAAGCCGCACGCGACAAGCTCTGGGTAGCCGGGGCACACATGCCCTTCCCAGGGATTGGCCATGTTCGCAATGAAGGCAGTGCTTATGCCTGGGTACCGGTCGAATTTGGCCCGATTCGCAGCGATCGCTAAGCCAATGCCTGCAGCCAGTTGCCTGCCCACTCGGCAGGCAACTGGGGGGTCAGCAGCAACTGCACATGGGTAAGCCGGTAGCGGCAAGGAAATTGCTGCTGTTCAAATGCCTGCAAGTTCTTTAAGCTCGCAACCACTGTACAGATAAACAGTCTATTGCAACTTATCAGCGTGAAGGCGTAGAGGTGATGAATGGCCGTCGAAGTGGTGTACCGCAGCAGCCGGGATTTGGAGCGTTTATTCATGGATAAAGCCGAAGCCGACCGTCATGACAAAATGCTCGAACTGGCGGAGCTGCTCACCGAGGTGCTGCAAAAAGCCGTGCCATCGTTGAATGAAGCCCAGGGCGAAGAACTGGGGATTTACATGGCGAAGAATCGCGATGTGTTCGCCAAGGCTTTCAAAAACCAGCCTGACGCCTTGAGTGAACTGAACGCGCCCGCTGCCGAGTAACGCGCAACGTGCTCAGCAAAACCCCAGTCAATTACTGGGGTTTTGTGTTTCTAGCCAACACCCTCTGTACCGTGGGTGGCGCGTTTTAAATCGCCAGTTTAGCCATACAGCAAGCGCTCGGCGATGGCATCGGCAACCCTTGCCGGTGAGCGTTTATCGGCCTGGGCATGGCCGAAGATTTCCGTCAGGCGCCGGCTGATTTGCGTCAGGTGCGCGGTAATCGCCACCAGGCTTTCGCCTTGGTGTTTGAGCGCCACGTAGATCAACCCACCGGCATTGATCACATAATCCGGCGCATAGAGAATCCCCCGCGCCTGCAAGCTGTCGGAGATATCAGCACTGGCCAGCTGGTTGTTCGCCGCCCCCGCCACCGCCGAGCAGCGCAGTTGGCTGACGCTCGTGTTATTCAACACACCGCCCAGCCCGCACGGCGCGAGGATGTCGCACGGGGTGGCGAGCAAGGCTTCGCTGGCCACCGGCCGCGCGCCCAGCTGCTCAACCGCCAGTAACACGCGGCCAGGGTCGAGATCACTGACCAGCAACTCGGCACCGGCGGCGTGCAGTTGCTCAGCCAAGGCATACCCCACATTGCCCAAACCCTGAATGGCTACACGCAAACCCTCCAGGTTGTCGCAGCCAAGACGCGCCAACGCAGTGGCACGAATGCCGGCAAACACGCCCATGGCCGTGTGCGGTGAAGGGTCGCCCTCGGCCGTGGTGCTGGTGACGTGTTGGGTGTGTTGGGCGATGCAGTCCATATCGACGCTGGAGGTGCCGCTGTCCATGGCGGTGATGTAGCGGCCGTTGAGGGTTTCGATAAACCGGCCGAAGGCTTCAAACAGCGCGCCGCGATTCTCGACATGCGCAGGGCGGATGATCACCGCCTTGCCGCCGCCCTGTTGCAGGCCGGCCAGCGCGGCCTTGTAGCTCATGCCTTTGGCCAGGCGCAGGACATCCTCAATGGCGCTTTGGCTGTCGGCGTAGGGCAGATAACGGCAGCCGCCCAACGCAGGGCCCAAACGACTGTTGTGAATGGCAATAATGGCCTGCAGACCGGTCAGCGGGTCCACGGCGAAGTGCAACGACTCAAGCCGGGTAGTTTCCATCAGGGCGAACATGCTGTGGCTCCCGTACTGATTTGCACATCAGTATAGGCACCGGCGCTGCCGGCACCCTCCCGGTGGTCAGTTGCCGCCAAACGCTCGCTCGCGCTGTGGTTGCAACAATCCGCTGGACGAAGCGCCGGCACTTGACTACAACCCCAGAGACACTGGGAGATTGTCATGGACCCACGCGCTGCCTGCCTTGCCTGCTTGGAGCAACAACCGCCTGCGCTGTTCGAGGCGGCGTTGTGGATCGCCGTGGAGCATCAGCCCCACTTGCACCCGGCTGACCTGCTGCGCCAGGTCGACAACCTGCAACAGCATATCGCTCAAGGCTTGCCTAATCTGCCGGCCAAGGAGCTGGCGCAACCGCTGTTGCGCCGCCTGACTGATCTGGACTTCCACGAAGATGACGAGCAACCGCTACGGCCACAAGCGGCCTTGGTTAACCTGCTACTGCAGCGGCGCCGCGGCCAACCGCTCACCCTCGCCTTGCTCGCGCTGGAGCTGGCCAGACGTTTAGAGATTCCCCTGCAAGGAGTGAACTTCCCCGGGCACTTTCTGCTGCGCGTACCGGGCGCTGATCACCTGCTAGACCCCTGCAGCGGCCGCCGCCTGTATACCCGCGATTGCCGCGAGTTGCTGCAACGCCAGTACGGCGTGCACACCGAGTTGAGCGCCAGCCACCTGCTGCCATGTGACGCCCGCCGCATGATGCAGCGCCTGTCGCGCAATCTACGCCACCTGCATCAACAGACCGATGAGCCGCTGGCAGCACTGCGCGATGCTGAGCGCGTGCTGCTTCTGGGTACCGCCAACCTGCATGACCACCTGGCCCGCGCGGACATTTATCAACAGCTGGATTGCCCGCAGGGTGAGCGCTTCGACTTGGAACGCGCGCTGCTGCTCTGTGATGAACCGGCGCAGCGCCTGCAGCTCAGCCAGCGCTTGCGGTTGCTCAGCGCCAGCCCGGCGCTGCACTGAATCAGAAGTAACCTTGCGCCTTGGCTTTGGCAACCGCCTGCGTGCGCCGCGACACTCCCAATTTGCCGTTGATTCGCCGCGCATGGGTTTTAACCGTGTGCAGCGAGATAAACAGTTGCTCGGCCACCTCTTGATTCGAACAGCCCTGCGCAATCAAGCGCAGCACCGCCAACTCACGCTGGCTAAGAGGATTGGCCGCGGTCGCCGGTGCGGCAGGCATGTCCCCAGTCGGCTTGGCTACCGTGAACCATAGGCAGTGATAATCCAGGCGCCGACGCAGGGCCTGTGCGCCTTCACGCGCCTGCTCGGCCGCCGCTTTATCATCAAACAGCGCACAGGCCTGGGCATAACCCAGCCAGACGTCACTGGCGAGTGCCTGCAACCCCTGCGCCAGACTTTGCGCCAATAGCTGTTGCAGGGCATCGCGTACATCCTTGCCCTGCTGCAGATCCAAGTGCAGCAATAACAGCTGCAAACGCGGAATCAGTTCAGGGAAGTTTGGCGTTGGCAGAATCGCCTTAACCTTCTGCTCATAAGCCAGCACCCTGCCTACCGCCTTGCGCGCTCGCGCATGATGCCCTTGAGCGACCCACATGTGACTGCTGGCCAGCAGCAGCGTGCCACGGTAAAGGGTTTCACTGACACGCTGGCGCTGCATCAAGCGCTCCGCCTCGGCCAAATGGGCAAAGGCGTCAGCAAAATCACCCTGCCCCATGGCTAGCTCAGCCAAGCCGAGATAACCGTGAAACGCGCACGGGTCACCGCAATTGAGCGCCTGCTCCAAGCCACTGGCAAACCCTGCAGCGGCCTCGCGCGGCCGCCCCTGACGCAACTGCAGCCGAGCCAAACGCAACTGCAACCGCGCCAGCACAAGGGTCTTTTGCAGTGCCACTGGATCGCTTGCCGCCAGTACACGCTGGAGCAACGCTTCAGCGCGAGCAAACTCGCCGCGAGCCTCCAATAACAGAGCATGGTCCAACTCCAA
The DNA here is from genome assembly GCF_028680365.1 of Pseudomonas sp. MIL19. Taxonomy (NCBI): domain Bacteria; kingdom Pseudomonadati; phylum Pseudomonadota; class Gammaproteobacteria; order Pseudomonadales; family Pseudomonadaceae; genus Pseudomonas; species Pseudomonas sp. MIL19. The sequence goes on from NZ_JAPPVG010000012.1 coordinate 81,611, forward strand.
CAACGCCTCAAACACGGCATTGCCGTGCAAGCGCGCCTGCTTCAACGCCTCGAAACTGAGCTTTTTCGCCAGCTCCAGATCGCCCTGCCCAATCGCCACCAGAGTCAATGCCGAGCGGCATAGCAATGACTGTGACCAGGCGTTTTCCGGTAACCCCTCCAAGGCCTCAAGCAGATGGCTGCGCGCAGTCACCGCACACACCCGGCCGTAGGCGATGATCCCTTGGATCGCCTGCCAATGGGCAAACAGCTCACGGGTACGCGGGCCGTCGCTGCGTGGCTGAAACTTGGCCAGTTGATCGATACAGACCTGCGCCTCATCCAGGCGCCCCACCAGCAGCAAGACCCAGGCATTCAGCAGAATCAGCCGCGGCGTGCTGCTCAACAGGCTCTCCGGCAACTCGCTGCGCCAACGCAGGATCAGCGCTAAATCCTGACCTTGCAGCACCTGCTCCTCGGTAAAACGCTCAAGAAAACTACTGGCCACATCCGGCTGACCGGCCAGCAGCGCATGCTCCACCGCTGCACGAATATCGCCCTGACTGGCAAACCACTGACTCGCATGCACATGCAGCGCACCATAGGGCACGCCCGCGGTCTGCCGCTGTAGCAGCCTGGCCAAGGGTGTGAACAGCACAAACCAGCCCTTGGCCGCCTCAAGCTCCTGAATAAACAGGCCACGCTCAATCAGCTGACGCAGCCAATCCGCGCCCTCACCCACACCGAAGAGGTGATCGCACAACGCCAGGTTGAAGCAGGGCAGCTGGGCCAGTTGGTGGAGCATCTGCAGCAGCTCATGCGGTAAATCATGCAAAACTTCGCGCTCGACGTACTCAGCCAGCAGCTGATCGTGCTCTGCATCCAGCGGTACATCCGCCTCGGCATGCTCGGCTTGAGCGGCCAACAGACGCAGGCGCAACGCCGCCGGCCAGCCCTGGGTCAGCCCGTGCAGTTCAGGCGCCCAGGCGCTGCGGCTCGGGTCCAATTGCTGCAGCCAACCTGCAACCTCGGCCTCGGTAAACGACAGATCCGTCGCGCCCAACTCAAGCAACTCGCCCTCCAACAACAAGCGCGAGAGGTTGCAGGCCGGACGACGACGACTGCCCAGCCACCAGCAGATGCCAGCGGGCGTCACTGTGAGCAATTGATTGAGAAAGTCATCCAGGGCGCTATCCGGCCGAGCCGGATAATCATTGAGCATGATCCACAGCCGCCGCGACTCCTGTGCAAACGCCGCAAGTACGTCGTCCGCTTTCAGCTGTGCGGGGTAATCAAGCTGTTGGCCCAGTTGCTGGGCGAGCTGATCGACCGACATGCCATCAGCGCCACAGTTGAGCCAAAGCAGCTGGTAGCCCTGTGGGCATTCACGGGCGCAATCGGCAAGCAATACCGTCTTGCCAAAGCCTGCTGGGGCGATCAGCAGTCGCAACCGGCAGTCTTGCGCGCACAAGCGTTGCTGCAGGGCGAATCGGCGAATATGGCCAGGGGGTGGGCGCTTAACGCTGCCGCAAGAAAGCGCTGCAACGCTCCCCGAAAAAGGCGCTAATGCGTTCATGGCGACTCGTTTTATTGTTGTACTGGAACCGGATCATCGCATGACTAGACCTCAAGACCCGGTGCTTAGCCCTCTATCACTGTCAGTGATGACGGACGATAAAAAAAGCGGCCCGCAGGCCGCTCAATCACGGAGTAGCTATTACTGCCTGACGCTTTAGCGCACGCCGGAACTGCGCAGTGCAGCCGGCGTGTAATCCGCCGCCGAGGCTTTGAAGCCAAAGGTGTAAGCTGATTTTTCTTCGTTTTTCATGCCCAAGGCCAAGTAACGGCCGGCCACCAGGTCATACAGTGCTTCAAGGGTGTAGCCCGGCACTTGCTGGTGGTAGTACTGCTGGGCATGACCTTCGGCAACACGCCACAGTTGGCCGCGACCGTCGTAATGATCGACCAGGGCGATCTGCCAGCTGTCTTCGTCGACATACATATGGCGCTTGGCATAGATGTGCCGCTCACCGCTCTTCAGCGTCGCCTCTACTTCCCAAACCCGGTGCAGCTCATAACGGGTCAGGTCCTGATTGATGTGCCCCGCCTTGATCACGTCGTCATATTTCAGCGCCGGTGAGTCGAGCTTGTAGCTGTTATAGGGAATGTACATTTCCTTTTTGCCGACCAGTTTCCAGTCATAGCGATCCGGCGCGCCGGAAAACAGGTCGAAGTTGTCTGAGGTGCGCAGACCATCCGCTGCGGTACCAGGACCGTCGTAGGCTACCTGCGGTGCGCGGCGTACCCGACGCTGACCGGAGTTGTAGATCCATGCCAGGCGCGGTTCCTTGACCTGATCAAGCGTCTCGTGAACCAGCAACACGTTGCCGGCCAAACGTGCCGGTGCAGTCACGCGTTGTTTGAAGTAGAGCAGCACGTTGCTGCCTTTAGCCGGATCAAGGTCAGCGATATCAGCTGGAAACGCCGCCTCCTCTTCGAACTTCACCAGACTGTAGGACCCATTAGTCTGCGGTGTGGCCTGGGTGATAACACGACGGGTATTACCCCCACGGTAGCGGGTGATGTGGTTCCAAATCACCTCAACCCCCGTCTTTGGAACAGGGAAGGCGTAGTAGCGACTGGCCGTGAAATTTTGCAGGCCGTTACCACCGTCTACCGGGATGGTGTTCAGCGCACTGACTTTGGCTGCGGCCTCTACAGCAGCCGGTACCGCCGTGGTGCGGTGCGAGCGATAAACCGGAATTTTATAGCTGTTTGCATAACGTTTGAGCATGGCCATCTGACCGGCTGACAGCTTGTCTTTGTACTGTTCGGCATTGGCAGCGGTGATGGTGAACAGCGGTTGCTCGCTGGCAAACGGGTCAGCGAGAAAACCCTTGCCATCGACTGCGGCAGCGGTGGTCGAGAGGCCGCCATCCCAGGCTGGGATACTGCCATCGGCATTGCCGGCCATTTCTCCACCCAGTGGCGTTAGGCTGGCGCCTAGTTGGGCGGCTTCTTGTTCGGAGACTGCGGCCATTACGCTGCTGGCTAACAAAGTCAGCGCCAGCGCTCCAGCTTGCAGGATTCTTGTATTTTTCATTGTGTACGGATCCTTTTGCACTGCGTTGATCAGAAATTCACACCAAAACTCAGGGCGACAAAGTCACGGTCGACGTTGGTGTTGTACTCACCACCAAAGAAGTCGGTGTAGCTGAGGCTAGCGGTGTAGGTGTTCTGGTAATCAGCGTTCAGGCCAAGGCTCACCGCCTTGCTACCCTCACTGAAGTTCGGCCCATAACCATCGACGTCATGCGACCAGGCGATACTCGGCGTCAGGTTGATCCCGGCGAAAACGTTGCTGTAATCAGCGCTGGCGCGCAGGCGGTAGCCCCAAGAGCTGCTAGTGAAGAAGCCGTCATCGTTGCACTCACCCGGTTTCGCGGTATTGAGCCCCGCAGTACAGGTCGCATTCACGGCTAGCTCACCGAGGCCATAGACCGGATCACGACCAAAACGCAGCTCACCCACATCATCACTGATACCGCTGACATGGTTGTAGCCCACCTCACCCACCAAGGTCAGGCGACTGGCGCCGAGCACTCGATCAAAGAACTGCACGGCACTGATCTGTGCCTGGGTCACCGGCTTGCGCACATAACCGGCAATTTCTTCGCCGTCGACATTACGCGCATGGCCGCTGGTAAATACCGGCGAATTGGGCAACCCGAGCGAGCCAAACGTCAGATCCGTTGAGTTGATCGAGATCGGCATATTGGGCCGATAGCTCAGTTCACCGGCCAGCGCCGTGCCGTTGACGTTGGTCTGGAAGCTCACCCCGTAGAGGCGGATATCTTCGGGATACTCAAGAAAGTAACGGGCATTCGGCGCGCCGGGGATGAGGGCTGCAGACGGCGTGGTGGTGCGTAGAAAACTGCCGCTGGGGGTACGGCTGTGGTAGTTCATGGCATACAGGCCGAACTCGGTGTCGTTCAGCGATTCGGCGAACCAGCGCAGGGCAACGCCGAACTGGCCGCTGTCACGGGCATCCCTATCACCAGCACGTGGAATGAAAATAGGGTTACCGGGAGCGCCGGTATTGTTCGACTTATCAGGCGCCACATCAGCACCAAAGACCGCAAGACGATCATTGCAGCCATCAGCAGCTGTGTCGCCAGTGGAGAAGAAGGTGCCGCAGTTATCGACCACCGTCTGGTCCCACTCCAGCTGATAGAACGCCTCCATGCTCAGGCTGTCTGTCAGGCTCTGCGAGACATAGAGCATGTTGACCGGGATCAGGCCCTCTTTGATTTCCGCGCCAGGCCGGCGGAACGCCGCGGCATCCACCGGGTTGATCGAGTTAATCGAGTTACCGATAAACGTGCTCTCGCCCCAGCTGACCACTTGCTTACCAGCCCGCACACTGCCTGGCAGGCTGCCCAGGCTGTAGTTGTGGTAGATAAACGCGTCGAGGATTTCCGCACCTGCAGCCTGCGCCGCAGTTTTACGGTTGTGGTCATCAATGTCGTAAAGCAGGCGATGCTCGTCCTTGGTTTCGAAGTCGTACCAATACTTGCCACGGATAAACACGCCGGTATCGCCGTACTTGAGTTCAAGGTCGTGAATACCCTTGAAAATCTTCGAGAAGGTTTCGCCCTTCTTGAAGTTCAGACGCCCATCATCGTTCGTCTGCGAGGATGCCTTGCCGCCATTACGCAGACCGATAAAGTCCGGATCGGCACCGCGCACACTCCAACTGGCCCCCACAGAAAGGGATGAGTCGAACTGCCCTTCAATCTCTCCGATATTAAATGTAATAGCCTGGACAGGCGCGACACAGCCGACAGCAATGGCAACCGCCAAAATGCTGGGCTGGAAGAAGGCATGTCTTGTTGTTGTTCTCATGCGGCTCTCCTGGAAAGCAGGGTTTCGTGTTGAGGCCCCACGCTACCCAGCCGCCCGAAGCCGGATAAGCGCCCGAAAGAGGTATTTGCCCTGTCAGCCAAAAGAGTGAATGACGCTCTAACAAGCCGACTTACGGGGCCGCCATGAACCATTTCGATGGGGCTGCATAGCCTGGATGAATACCCCGCCGCCCCAGCACCCGTATCGAAACAAGTACATCGTAACGAAATCAAAACAAACCGCTCACCTCACAGCGTTAGGGCCTTTGCAGAGCACTTTGCCGACACGCCCAAGCCAGACGTATTGAAATCACTACACACGCCATAAAAGCGGCCCCTGATAAACAATATAAGTCGTTGTTTTTATTGATAAAAAATAGAATGGCACCTACCTTGCTAGGGTCTTTACACCTTACGCCCGTTGCCAAGCACGCGCGTCCAGCACATCGCCCCCAGTAGAAAGGGCGAGTCACCCCTTGAGGAGTTCACATGAGCGAATTGCGTTTTACCGTTGAGCACGAATGGCTGCGTCAGGATGCCGATGGTCTGGTTACCGTGGGCATCACCGCCTATGCCCAGGAAGCCTTGGGTGACGTGGTATTCGTTCAGCTGCCGGAAGCCCAGCGCTACGCCGAGGGTGACGAAGTGGCCGTGCTGGAATCGGTAAAAGCGGCGAGCAATATCGCCATGCCGCTGGACGGTGAGGTGGTTGAGGTTAATGGCGAGCTAGAATCCAGCCCTGAGCTGGTCAACGAAGATCCCCTAGGCAAGGGTTGGTTCTTCCGTTTCCGTCCGGCCAATGCCAGCGCGGTAGCCGACCTGCTCGACCAGGCCGCTTACGAGCGCCTGCTCAACGCCAATGCTGACGCCTGAGAGATTGTGATGACCAAGCTGACCACCCAGAACGAATTTGTCGCCCGCCATATCGGCCCACGTGACACCGATACCGCGGCCATGCTCGAACTGCTCGGCTACGCCAGCATCGACGCACTGACCGATAACGTCATCCCCGAGAGCATCAAGGGCACCAGCGTGCTGGGCGCTCTGCCAGGCCTGTCGGAAGCCGACGCCCTGGCCAAGATCAAAACCATTGCCGGCAAGAACCAGCAGTTCAAGACCTATATCGGTCAGGGTTATCACGGCACCCACACGCCGAGCCCAATCCTGCGCAACCTGCTGGAAAACCCGGCCTGGTACACCGCCTACACCCCGTATCAGCCGGAAATTTCCCAAGGCCGTCTGGAATCCTTGCTGAACTTCCAGACCCTGATCAGCGACCTCACCGGTATGCAGATCGCCAACGCCTCGCTGTTAGATGAAGCCACCGCCGCTGCCGAAGCCATGACCTTCTGCAAGCGCCTGTCGAAGAACAAGGCCAGCAACGCCTTCTTCGCCTCCCAGCATTGCCACCCGCAAACCCTCGATGTGCTGCGCACCCGTGCCGAGCCGCTGGGTATCGAAGTGGTGATCGGTGACGAAGCCGCGATTAATGATGCCAGCGCCTACTTCGGCGCGCTGCTGCAGTACCCGGCGAGCAATGGCGATATCTTCGATTACCGCGAACTAGTCGAGCGCTTCCACGCGGCTAACGCGCTGGTTGCCGTCGCCGCTGACCTGCTGGCCTTGACCCTGCTCACCCCGCCGGGCGAGTTCGGTGCCGACGTAGCCTTGGGCAGCGCCCAGCGCTTCGGTGTGCCATTGGGCTTCGGTGGCCCACACGCCGCCTACTTCGCCACCCGCGATGCATTCAAGCGCGACATGCCAGGCCGCCTGGTCGGCATGTCGATCGACCGTTTCGGCAAGCCGGCCCTGCGCCTGGCCATGCAGACGCGCGAGCAACATATTCGCCGCGAGAAAGCCACCAGTAACATTTGTACCGCTCAGGTGCTGCTGGCCAACATCGCCAGCATGTACGCCGTCTACCACGGCCCGAAAGGCCTGACCCAGATTGCCCAGCGCACTCACCAGTTCACTGCGATCCTGGCCAAGGGCCTGCGCGCACTGGGCTACAGCGTTGAGCAGGAATTCTTCTTCGACACCCTGACTCTGGCCACCGGCGGCAAAACCGCAGCGCTGCACGCGGCTGCTCGCTCTGCCAGCATCAACCTGCGTGAAATCGATGGCGAGCGCTTGGGCCTGTCCCTGGATGAAACCAGCGATCAAGCCGCCGTTGAAGCACTGCTCGCAGTATTCGCCGACGGCAAAACCGTTCCAGCCTTCGCTGAACTGGCGGCAGGCGTGACCGCCCAGCTGCCAAAAGGCCTGCTGCGCGAGAGCGAAATCCTCACTCACCCGGTATTCAATCGCTACCACAGCGAAACCGAGCTGATGCGCTACCTGCGCAAGCTGGCCGACAAGGACCTGGCGCTGGACCGCAGCATGATTCCGCTAGGTTCCTGCACCATGAAACTCAACGCCGCCAGCGAGATGATCCCAATCACCTGGGCCGAGTTCGGCAACCTGCACCCTTTCGCGCCAACCGAGCAGAGCCAGGGTTACACCCAGCTGACCACCGAACTGGAAGCCATGCTATGTGCGGCCACTGGCTACGACGGCATCTCCCTGCAGCCGAACGCCGGTTCCCAGGGTGAGTACGCCGGTCTGTTGGCGATTCGTGCTTACCATCTGAGCCGCGGCGATGATCAGCGCGACATCTGCCTGATCCCGCAATCGGCCCACGGCACCAACCCTGCAACCGCGAGCATGGCCGGTATGCGCGTAGTGGTGACCGCGTGCGACAGCAGCGGCAACGTCGACATCGCCGACCTCAAGGCCAAGGCCGAAGAGCACAAGGACCGTCTCGCCGCGCTGATGATCACCTACCCGTCGACCCACGGTGTGTTCGAGGAAGGCATCCGCGAAATCTGCGCGATCATTCATGACAACGGCGGCCAAGTGTACATCGACGGCGCCAACATGAATGCCATGGTCGGCCTCTGCGCCCCGGGCAAGTTCGGCGGCGACGTCTCGCACCTGAACCTGCACAAAACCTTCTGCATCCCGCACGGCGGTGGCGGCCCAGGTGTTGGCCCGATTGGCGTCAAAGCGCACCTGATTCCGTTCCTGCCTGGCCACGGCCATATGGCCCGTAAAGAAGGTGCAGTCAGCGCCGCGCCGTTCGGCAGCGCCAGCATCCTGCCGATCACCTGGATGTACATCAGCATGATGGGCGGCGAAGGCCTCAAGCGCGCCTCGCAGATGGCCATTCTCAACGCCAACTACATCGCCCGCCGCCTGGAAGAGCACTATCCCGTGCTGTATTCGGGCAGCAACGGCCTGGTGGCGCATGAGTGCATCCTGGACATCCGTCCGATCAAGGACAGCAGCGGCATCAGCGTTGACGATGTGGCCAAGCGCCTGATCGACTTCGGCTTCCACGCCCCGACCATGTCCTTCCCGGTGGCCGGCACGCTGATGATCGAGCCGACCGAAAGCGAATCCAAGGAAGAACTGGACCGTTTCTGCGATGCCATGATCGCCATCCGCAACGAGATTCGTGCGGTAGAAGCTGGCCAGTTGGATGCCAACGACAACCCGCTGAAAAACGCCCCGCACACCGCCCTGGAACTGGTCGGCGCATGGACGCACGCCTACAGCCGCGAGCAGGCGGTGTACCCGGTTGCTTCGCTGATTGACGGCAAATACTGGCCGCCGGTCGGCCGCGTGGACAACGTGTTTGGCGACCGCAACCTGATCTGCGCCTGCCCGTCCATCGAGGCCTACCAGGACGCTTAAGACGATGTAAACGTAGGATGGGGCGGGCCGCGCAGGTTGAGCGCAGCGATACCCATCACGCCACACCCATCAACGATGGGTTACGCGGCGTTCAATAGCGGCGTTGCCAGCCTGTTCAGGGCAATGCGCCGCTAACCCATCCTACGGTTTTGTTTATCCAAGAATTTCGACTCACCCCTACCCGGGGCGGGTCAGTTGCACCCAAAACAACAACAAGCGAGGGATCTCACCATGTTCAGCAAGCACGACCAACTGCAAGGTTATGACGACGCCCTGCTCGCCGCGATCAACGCCGAAGAACAGCGCCAGGAAGATCACATTGAACTGATCGCCTCGGAAAACTACTGCAGCCAGCGCGTGATGCAGGCGCAAGGCAGCGGCCTGACCAACAAGTACGCCGAAGGCTATCCGGGCAAGCGTTACTACGGTGGTTGCGAACATGTCGACAAGGTCGAAGCCCTCGCTATCGAGCGTGCCAAGCAGCTGTTCGGCGCGGACTATGCCAACGTGCAGCCGCACTCCGGCTCGTCCGCCAACAGCGCGGTATACCTGGCCTTGCTCAATGCTGGTGACACCATCCTCGGCATGAGCCTGGCCCACGGCGGCCACCTGACCCACGGCGCCAAGGTGTCGTCCTCCGGCAAGCTGTACAACGCCGTGCAGTACGGCATCGACGAGCAAGGTCTGATCGATTACGCCGAGGTCGAGCGCCTGGCCGTCGAACACAAGCCGAAGATGATCGTTGCCGGTTTCTCCGCCTATTCGCGCACCCTGGATTTCGCCCGTTTCCGCGCCATCGCCGACCAAGTCGGCGCGCTGCTGTTTGTCGATATGGCTCACGTCGCTGGCCTGGTCGCCGCTGGTCTGTATCCCAATCCGCTGCCGTTTGCCGATGTGGTCACCACCACAACGCACAAGACCCTGCGCGGCCCACGTGGCGGCTTGATCCTGGCCAAGGCCAATGAAGAGATCGAGAAGAAGCTCAACTCCGCCGTATTCCCCGGTAGCCAGGGCGGCCCGCTGATGCATGTGATCGCAGCCAAGGCCGTGTGCTTCAAGGAGGCGCTGGAGCCAGGCTTCAAGACCTACCAGCAGCAGGTGATCAACAACGCCCAGGCCATGGCCGAAGTGTTCGTTGCCCGTGGCTACGACGTGGTCTCCGGCGGCACCGACAACCACCTGATGCTGGTCAGCCTGATCAAGCAAGGCCTCACCGGCAAGGCGGCAGACGCGGCCCTCGGTGCGGCGCATATCACGGTGAACAAGAACGCCGTGCCGAATGACCCGCAGTCGCCGTTTGTCACCTCCGGCATCCGCATCGGCACCCCGGCCGTGACCACGCGCGGTTTCAAACAAACCGAATGCCGCGAACTGGCCGGCTGGATCTGCGACATTCTTGATGACCTGGAAAACCCGGCGCTGATCGAACGCGTCCGTGATCAGGTGGCGAACCTATGCGCCAGCTTCCCGGTCTACGCTGACTAACAAGCCGTTGAATAATGCAGCCGCGGTTACCCGCCGCGCTGCATCCACGCCACCCACGAGGTCGGCGCAACGCCGGAGAAAACATGTCACTCAGCGTTTTTGACCTATTCAAGATCGGCATCGGCCCATCCAGCTCGCACACCGTGGGCCCGATGCGCGCCGCCCTGCGCTTTGCCGAAGGCTTGCGCCGCGATGATTTACTGAGCAGCACCGAGAGCCTCAAGGTCGAGCTGTACGGCTCCCTCGGCGCGACCGGCAAAGGCCACGGCAGCGACAAAGCGGTGCTGCTCGGCCTAGCCGGCGAACAACCAGACACCGTCGATACCAACAGCGTCGACGCTCGACTGGCCGCGATCCGCGCCAGTGGCGAACTCCAGCTGCTCGGCGAAAAAACCATCCATTTTGTCGAGAAGCAACACCTGGCAATGATCCGCAAGCCGCTGCCCTTCCACCCCAACGGCATGATCTTTCGCGCCTTCGATGCCGCCGGTTTACAGATCCGTTCACGCGAGTACTACTCGGTTGGCGGCGGTTTCGTGGTCGATGAACAAGCGGCCGGCGCCGACCGCATCGTCGAAGACACCACGCCGCTGCAGTATCCCTTTACCACCGGCAAGCAGCTGCTGGCGCACTGCGCCGAACACAACCTGTCGATCAGCCAGGTGATGCTGGCCAACGAAGCCGCCTGGCGCCCGGAAGCCGAGACCCGCGCGCGCCTGCTGCATATCTGGCAGGTGATGCAGGATTGCGTCGAAGCCGGTTGCCGCAACGAAGGCATCATGCCCGGCGGACTCAAGGTCAAACGCCGCGCCGCCGCCCTGCACCGCCAGCTGTGCAAGAACCCCGAAGCCGCGCTGCGCGATGCCCTCAGCGTGCTCGACTGGGTCAACCTCTACGCCCTGGCGGTGAACGAGGAAAATGCCAGTGGCGGCCGCGTGGTCACCGCGCCGACCAATGGCGCGGCTGGTATCGTGCCGGCGGTGCTGCATTACTACAGCCGCTTTATTCCCGGTTCCAACGATGACGGCATTGTGCGTTTTCTGCTGACCGCCGCCGCTATCGGCATTCTGTACAAAGAAAACGCCTCGATCTCCGGTGCTGAAGTCGGCTGCCAGGGCGAGGTCGGCGTGGCCTGCTCGATGGCCGCCGGAGCGCTCTGCGAAGTGCTCGGCGGCAACGTCAATCAGGTGGAAAACGCCGCCGAAATCGGCATGGAACACAACCTCGGCCTGACCTGTGACCCCATTGGCGGCTTGGTGCAGGTACCCTGTATCGAACGCAACGCCATGGGCTCGGTGAAAGCCATTAATGCGGCGCGCATGGCCTTGCGCGGCGACGGCCAGCACTTCGTCTCGCTGGATAAAGTGATCCGCACCATGCGCCAGACCGGCGCTGACATGAACAATAAGTACAAGGAAACCGCCCGTGGCGGCTTGGCCGTGAACATCGTCGAGTGCTGATTACGGCAACCCATACAACCCTGTAGGCGCCACGCGCCTACACACGTAACGCTTACAGAACTGGAGAAGCGCATGACCACTGAAACTCTGGCGAAAACCCCACTACACGCCCTGCATCTCGAACTGGGCGCACGCATGGTACCGTTCGCCGGTTATGACATGCCGGTGCAATACCCGCTCGGCGTGATGAAAGAGCATCTACATACTCGCGATCAGGCCGGCCTGTTCGACGTATCGCACATGGGTCAGATCGTCCTGCGCGGTGCGAATGCTACCAAGGCCCTGGAAACGCTGGTGCCGGTGGACATCATCGACCTGCCAGTCGGCATGCAGCGCTACGCCATGTTCACCGATGACAACGGCGGCATCCTCGATGACCTGATGGTTGCCAACCTAGGCGATGACACCCTGTTTCTGGTGGTCAACGCGGGTTGCAAAGACCAAGACCTGGCCCACCTGCAGAAGCATATTGGCAGCCAGTGTGAGATCGAAAGCCTGTTCGAAGCGCGTGCACTATTGGCGTTGCAAGGTCCGAAAGCTGTCGACGTCCTGGCGCGCCTGGCCCCAGAAGTGGCGCAGATGACCTTTATGCAATTCGCCCCCGTGCGTTTACTCGGTGTGGACTGCTACGTCAGCCGCTCCGGCTACACCGGTGAAGACGGCTACGAGATCTCAGTGCCGGCCGAACACGCCGAAACCCTGGCGCGCAGCCTGCTGGCCGAGACAGAAGTCGAGGCCATCGGTCTCGGCGCGCGCGACTCGTTGCGCCTGGAAGCCGGCCTGTGCCTGTATGGCCATGACATGAGCACTAGCGTCACGCCAACCGAAGCCAGCCTGCTGTGGGCAATCTCCAAACCGCGCCGCGCCGACGGTGCCCGCGCGGGCGGCTTCCCAGGTGCCGAGCGCATCTTCGCCCAGCAACAAGCTGGCGTTGCCAGCAAGCGTGTTGGCCTGCTGCCGCAGGAGCGCGTGCCGGTGCGTGAAGGCGCGGAAATCGTCGATGCCGACGGTAATGTGATTGGTACCGTGACCAGCGGTGGTTTCGGACCGACGCTGGGCGCGCCAGTGGCCATGGGTTATGTGCAGAGCAGCCATATCGCCCTGGACACTGAGCTGTGGGCCATCGTGCGTGGCAAGCGCGTCGCCATGAAAGTCGCCAAAACGCCGTTCGTGCCACAACGCTACTACCGCGGCTAACCCCTGCCCCAACGTAGCCCGGATTGCATCCGGGCTACTCGCTACCCGCCGCTGGCGGACAGGGCCAGCAGCCCTGCCCATCAACCGCAGCGCTACTCGCGCAACTGCCCGACCATCGCCGCGGCAACGCTCAACACATCCTTCCCCAACTGTTTGGAGCGTTCGCCGTTCCAGCCTGTTTGCGGGTTAGGCCGGTCATCGTGATCCTTGAACGGCATTTCGATGGTGAACGCCAGGCAATCAAACTCCAGCCCCACCGCATTGCAGGCCAGGGTGGTATTGGCCTGACCGAACTGGTCAGGGGTATAACCGAAAGTGGTCTGAAACTCGGCACCGTTATCGACCAGCAATTGGCGGAACTGGTTTTCCAGACGTTCCAGGCGCGGGCTGTAACCCGGATTACCTTCGCAGCCGGCGGTGAACACATGAGGGATTTCCTCGTCGCCATGGATATCCAGAAACAGATCGACGCCCACCGCGCGCATCTGCTGCTGGACGAAATACACCTCGGGGCTATCCGCTTCGCTGGCCGACTGCCAGGCGCGGTTAAGATCGCGCCCAGCGACGTTGGTGCGCAGATGACCCCGGAAGGCGCCGTCCGGGTTCATGTTCGGCACCAGGTACAGATCGGCCTGCTCCAGCAGGGCATTCAGCTCGTCATCATCGCGCCGCTGCAGACGCTCCAGCAGCCCCTGCATAAACCACTCGGCCATATGCTCGCCGGGATGCTGCTGGGCGATCAACCAGATCTTGCGCTGCGCCTGCGGGTTGCGGCTGATGCGCAGCAGCTCGATCGGCCTGCCCTCAATACTCTTACCCGTGGCAAACAGCTCGGCGCCCGCCAAGCGCTGCGCATCCTCAATCAACTGGCTATGGCGCTCGCGGCTGTAGGGCTCGAAATAGGCGAACCAGATCTGCCCATGCTGCGGCTCGATGTCGAACTTCAGCGCGCCCTCTTCAAAGCGGCTGGGCACCCGAAACCAGTCGCGCTGATCGTAAGAAGCTACTGCGTGGTAACCGCTCCAGGCATTCTTGTAAGACGACTGCCCGGCATTGCCCAGGCTGAAGCCGTAACGCTGCCCAGGCTGCAAACCCTCGACCTTGAAATGAAACCACTGAAAATGCCCACTGTTGAGATCCGGACGGATCGCCAGTTGCACCTGCTGCGGGTTGCTGGCGTCGATGACCTCGATATTGCCGCTGTCGAAGTTGGAGCTGATCTGCATGGATACCTCGAAGGCCTGGATGCATGGAGAGACGCGAAGATGAGCAAGAATCGCAGCTCTGGCGCGCGGGCGAAACGCTGCAGGCGACAAACTGATATGGATTCTGCAACCTGCCTGGGACGATCAACGCAGCCAACAGCTCGACCGCCGCGCAACTTGCCAGCATGCCTGTAGTCTTGTGTGTACCCGCCACAGGTTCGACTGAACGCTCAACGCCAACTCAAGGGAGCAGCAATCCGCATGAATATTGCGCCACTACGCCACCGCCCACTGTTGTTACTGCTCTGCGCAGGCCTGCTGCTGGGCGGCTGCGCCAGCCAACCGGAACAAAGCCAGAGCGAACAGCCCGCCCAGCAAGCCGATGCACCCCGCGAGAACAGCGCCGCCGAGGCCAACCTGCTCAGCCAGGCCAACCGCGGCGACCTCGACAGCCAGTTCCAGCTCGGCAGCCTGTACTTCGTCGGCAAGCCGAACAAGGACCTCAAGCAGGCCGAATACTGGTGGAAGCTCGCCGCCGACAAAGGCCACGCCATGGCCGCCGTCAGCCTGGCCTACCTGTATACCGGCCGCGACAACCCGGATTTCAACAACCCGCAACAGATGCTCAAGTACCTCAACCAGTCCGCGGCCGGCGGCAACCCGATGGCCCAGCACATTCTCGGCAACCTCTACCTGCGCGGCGAACAAGGCGTGCCGCTGGACGCCAACCAGGCCCGGCGCCTGTTTAACAGCGCCTGCCAACAGAACTACAGCTCCAGTTGCACAGCACTACAGGAGATGCCCTGAAACCTCGACTCAGGCCTAGATGGATTTGGTCGCAGCCTGGTCATCAGGCTCCGCCTGTGGCTGCTCGGGTTGTTGCGGCTCAGCCTGCTCAGAATCTTCAGCAGGTTTGCCCAGCCACTCATTGGTCGACTGTTGCACGTCATCCACCTGTTTGTTGAGCTCTTTCACTGTCTCATCAACCGCTTCGCGGGCGACGTCCACAACTGCCTGCTCGGCTTTCTCGGCAAGTTTCTGCGCCGACTGTTCAGCCGCCTCGCAACCGACCAAGCCGATCAGTACCAGACCCAACACACCCATTTGCATCGACTTACGCATCACGTTCTCCATACACAGCCGCTACCGGCCTGTTGTGCCGCGACCCAGTGGCCGCCGCGTTGATTGATCACCCGGCTGATTAACCGCAAGGCGAGGCTCAGCAGTGCGTGCGCAAATGTAGGGAGGCGCGGGTGTTTCCTCAATTGCATAGAGTTTGCAAGGTGTTACCGAGCAGTCCACCTGCGACGCTGAAATAGCAAGGGTCTCCAACAAAACCCAGCGCATTGCGGTAGGCACAAACAGGCACTAGGCAAATACGCTTACACAAGGCTAATAATACCAACCACTATGTGCATCCCAATTAATGCAGCGCCTGCGAGCGTTCATCGCAACTAAAAGGATTATGTCGTGCTGACACGCAATGCACTGTGCGCATTGGCGAGCTTGCTCTGGGTAAGCACTTCGGTGGCTGAAGAGCTGCACTTTGTGACTGAAGAATTTCCACCCTTCAGTTATTCACGCGGAGCAATTGCCAGCGGTGCCCTGCCCGAAATAGTCGACGCCACCTGCCTGATCTTGCAGTGGCGCTGCCACATTGAAGTTCTGCCCTGGCGGCGCGCGCTGCAAAAGGCCGAGGATGGTGAGGTGGATGGCATTTTTACCGTGATTCAATCACCCGCACGGCAACAGGCATTTTTTATCACCCCCATGCTGGTGACCTCCAGCTACGACTTCTACACCTTGCGCAACAGCAACTTCCACTACAGCCAGCCAGACGATTTGCATGGCCGCCAGGTCGGCGTGTATGGCCCATCGGGCACCTCGTTTGTGCTGCAGGAAAGCCTGAATAACACGCCAGATGTCGAGGTTAAACTGGTGACCAACAACCATCGCCTGTTATTAATGCTCAATGCCGGACGTTTTGGCGAGCAAGGCATAGTGGTGCTTAATCGTGATGTTGCTCGCCACCTGATCGAACATGAATATCTATATGCATTGCGTCACGCCGGCCATTTGGCGTCAATTTCATATGGCATTGGTTTTTCTCGCAAAAAAGTCACCCCAGCGCAGTTTCAGGCATTCAATCGCGGGCTGAACACACTGCGTAATAACGGCCAGCTTGCAACCATCCTGCAGCGCTATGGTCTACACCCTGCCAATTAAGCAGGCTGGACATTTAACTTGGCTTCGCCATAATTGCCCCGCGCAGCCAAATCAGTCCCTTAACAAACCTGACAACTCGTTCAGGTAAAGCTCAATTAAAGGGCACACTCGCGCGCTGATAGTCCTTGAAACTATTCGCAGCGTTTATAAATGCGCAGGCCAAAACTGTTTGGCCGTCTCAGGTGCCCAAGCCATATGCCTGGCATCCAGCCAATATTCTGTTCAAGACCATGGGTAACTACGTGACGAAAGACGAACTGCGCGCCGAACTCGAGCGCCAGGCGCAGCGTTACAAGGATGTATACGGCGGGGAAGTGATTACCTACGCCGCTCAACCGGACCCCGAGCGCAAGCCGTGGCGCAAGAAGGCTAACCTTCTCGACCAAGCGTTTGAAAAAGAATTGGAAAAAATCGAAAAAGAGCTGCAAAGCAAAACCGACGAGGCCTCTGGCTGACGCCCCGTCGCCTTGACAGGCCATCCCCTGCAGAGATGGCCATAGGCTCAACGCCCTTTACCGCCCATTAGCGAACCCAATAGACCGCGCACCAGTTGCCGGCCGATCTGATTGGCCGCCTGGCGCATGGCTGTTTTCATCACCTGACTGGCCAGGCCACCGAGCAGCTCGCCAGCAGCACCAGCAATCCCACCACTGGCCTCTGCCTTCTTGCTGGCAGCGCTCGGTTTGCTTGGCTCTGTCTGTTGCGCAGCCTGCTCAGCGCGGGCGGTCAACAACTCGTACGCTGACTCACGATCGATTGGCTTGTCGTAGCGGCCACGCAACGGCGACTGCTGAATCAACGCCGTGCGTTCAGACTCACTCAGCGGCCCGATACGCGACTGCGGCGGCGCAACGGCTACACGCTGGACCATGGCCGGCGTGCCTTTGGCCTCCAGCGTGCCAACCAAGGCTTCACCGATCCCCAGCTCGGTGAGTACCGTCAACGTGTCGATAGCCGGATTCGGCCGGAAGCCATCGGCCACCGCGCGCAGCGATTTCTGCTCTTTGGCGGTAAAGGCGCGCAGGCCGTGTTGAATACGCAGGCCCAGCTGCGCCAACACATCGTCCGGCAAGTCGCCCGGCGACTGGGTAACGAAATACACCCCCACGCCTTTCGAACGGATCAGTCGCACCACCTGCTCAAGACGCTCCTGCAAGGCCTTGGGAGTATCGGCAAACAACAGGTGCGCCTCATCAAAGAACAGCGCCAGCAGCGGCTTGTCGGCATCTCCGCGCTCCGGCAGCTGCTCGAACAATTCGGCCAACAGCCAGAGCAGGAAGGTCGCGTAGACCTTCGGTGCCTCATGCACCAGACGGCTGGCGTCGAGCAGATGAATGCGCCCGCGACCATCGCGGTCCGGATGCAGGATGTCTTCCAGTTGCAGCGCCGGCTCGCCAAACAGCGCATCGGCGCCTTGCTGTTCCAGGCCCGCCAATTTGCGCAGCAGGGCTTGCGATGACGTGTTGGTAAACAACGCGCTGTCTTCGCCCAGCACCTCGGGGTGGTTCTTCAGATGCGCCAACAGCGCCTTGAGGTCTTTCAGATCGAGCAGCAGCAAACCTTCGCGGTCCGCCACCTTGAATGCGGCATAGAGTGCGGCTTGCTGGCTGTCTGTCAGCTCCAACAACGCACCGAGCAGCAAAGGCCCCATCTCACTCAATGTGGTGCGCAGTGGATGGCCGCTCTTGCCCTGCACATCCCATAGCGTTACCGGGTAGGCCATCGGCTGGTGATTGAGCCAGGGCATGCTGGCGATGCGCTCAGCCACCTTGCCTTGCGGCGTGCCGGCAGCGCCCAGACCGCAGAGGTCGCCTTTAACATCAGCGGCAAACACCGCCACGCCAGCATCGCTGAAGGTTTCAATCAAGCGCTGCAGGGTCACCGTTTTGCCAGTGCCCGTCGCGCCGGCAATCAGCCCGTGTCGATTGGCCAAACGCAACGCCTGCCCCACCGGCATCCCTTGAAGATCGGCCCCTACAACAAACTGCTCGGTTTGCGCCATCTTGTTATCTCCATGGTTAAAGCTTTACTGCAACTAAGCCGACATAGTCAGCATGCCGCATACCCTGCGACAGCCACTGCCTTACATCAGCTCAAGACTGATGCCAGAACTTAACGGACGCAAGAAGCCATGACCAACAACCTGAAGTTCAGCCACAAGATTCTGCTCGCCGCCTCACTGGTGGTGATCGCTGCATTCTCGCTGTTCACCCTGTACAACGATTATCTGCAACGCAATGCCATTCGCGCGGATCTGGAAAGTTATCTGCATGAAATGGGTGAGGTGACCGCCAGTAACATCTCAAACTGGTTGTCCGGACGTATCTTGCTGGTGGAAAACGTCGCGCAGTCGGTTGCCCGTGACGCCTCCAGTGAGGTGCTGACCGGCTTGCTGGAGCAGAAAGTACTGACGTCGACCTTCGACTTTACCTACCTCGGCAGTGCCGACGGCGAATTCACCATGCGCCCGGACGACGAAATGCCAGCCGATTTCGACCCGCGCACGCGTCCCTGGTATAAGGATGCCATGGCCGCCGGCGGTAGCACCCTGACCGAACCCTATATTGACGCTGCCAGCGGCGAGTTGATTATCACCATCGCCTCACCCGCCAAAGCAGCAGGCGTCGCCGCCGGCGATCTGAGCCTCAATACTCTGGTAGAGATCATCAACTTGCTGGATCTCGATGGCATCGGCTATGCATTTCTGATCAGCGCTGACGGCAAGATCCTGGTGCACCCGGACAAGTCCTTGGTGATGAAGAACCTCAGCGAGGTCTACCCGCAGAACACGCCACGGATCAGTAGTGATTTCAGCGAGACAGAGCTCAATGGCGAAGAACGCATCCTCACCTTTGCCCCGGTCAAGGGGCTGCCCTCGGTGAACTGGCATGTCGGCCTGTCCATCGACAAGGATGCAGCCTATTCGATGCTCAGCGAGTTCCGCGCCTCGGCGATCATCGCCACCATCATCGCCGTGGTGCTGATCATGCTACTGCTGAGCATGCTGATCAGCGTGCTGATGCAACCGCTGAATGTCATGGGCAAAGCCATGGAGGACATCGCCCAAGGCGAGGGCGACCTGACCAAGCGCCTGAGCATTCAGTCCAACGATGAGTTCGGCCGCCTAGCCACAGCCTTCAACCGCTTCGTCGAACGTATCCACAGCTCGATCCGCGAAGTGTCATCCGCCACCAGCCAGGTCAATGAAGTGGCCAAACTGGTGGTCGGAGCCTCCAACTCGTCGATGATCAACTCGGATGAACAGGCCAGCCGCACCAACAGCGTCGCCGCGGCAATCAATGAGCTGGGCGCCGCCGCTCAGGAGATCGCCCGTAACGCCGCCGACGCGTCGAATCAGGCTTCAGATGCCCGTCACCTGGCTGAAGACGGCCGCCAGGTCGTGGAGAAAACCATCCAGGCGATGAATGAGCTGTCCGGCAAGATCAGCGCTTCCTGCAGCAATATCGAAACCCTCAACAGCAAGACGGTGAACATCGGGCAGATTCTTGAGGTGATCAAAAGTATCTCCCAGCAAACCAACCTGCTCGCGCTCAACGCAGCTATCGAAGCAGCGCGCGCCGGTGAAGCCGGCCGGGGCTTCGCCGTGGTCGCCGATGAGGTACGCAACCTGGCCCATCGCACCCAGGAATCGGCACAGGAAATCGAGAAGATGATCGAGGAGCTGCAAGTCGGCTCCCGTGAATCGGTCACCACCATGACCGAAAGCCAGCGTTACAGCGAAGAAAGCGTGGAGATTGCCAACCAGGCTGGCGCGCGCCTGAGCAGCGTGACTGAACGCATCGGCGAGATCGATGGCATGAACCAGTCAGTGGCCACCGCCACCGAAGAGCAAACCTCGGTGATCGAGTCGCTCAACGTCGACATCACCGAAATCAACACCCTCAACCAGGAAGGCGTGGAAAACCTCAACGCGACCCTGCGCGCTTGCGGTGATCTGGAGCAGCAGGCCAGTCGACTCAAGCAACTGGTCGACAGCTTCCGCATTTAAGATGTTTACCGCGATCAGCTGCGCGTCGGCCCTGCCGCGTTAAAAACAGACTCGGAATGCTCATGTACAACAGTACACTCCGCTTCCTCGCCTGTTTTTGCCTTGCAGGGCTCTAGCTCGCAAGATCGGAAGCTGACTGTAGCGGCAATAAAACAAATGGGGCGCTCACTGAGCGCCCCGTTTTTATTTCTGCTTTTCGCTATTCGCTGGCAGTTGTTCGTCCTGCTGCAATTGCCGCCACAACTCGGCAGCATCAGCAAACTCGGTACCGTCTTCAGGAGTCAGCTCCTGCGGATCATAGCGCTGCGTACAGCCCTCCCCGAGCACCGGTGGCGCGCTGGATGTTCCACGCGCAAGCGGATCAGTCATAGCACCTCCAATATGCTTCGTTGGGCTTCAGTTAAGTGCCAGGTGACCTTCGTCATGCTGGGCGAACTCTTTGACCGCACGCAGCACATCGCTGCGGCTGACCTGCCCGATCAAGCGGCCCTCTTCGACCACTGGCAAACGCCGGCGCCGGCCGCGCAGAAAGCGCTCGGAGATTTCGATGATATCCGCCTCTGGCGAAATCACTTCCACCTCGGTGGTCATGTAGGCACTGACATCACCGCCCGCCGACTCGTAATAAGCGCCAGAGAGGATGCCGCGCAAACAATCGCCTTCCGATAACAAGCCCACCAGATGCCCTTGCCCATCGACCACCGGCGCGCCGGAAATACGGTGTTCAAGCAAACGATTGATGGCGGTGAACAGATTCATTTCAGGACGAAAAGTCACCAAATTGCGGGTCATGTAGTCACGTACTTTGATTGACTTGAGCATCAGTAATCTCCTCTGCCTGCGCTGAACCGAAGGGCTGCTTACACGTCAGTCGAATACCACCGTCTTATTGTCATGCACCAGCACTCGGTCTTCTAAGTGATAGCGTAGACCACGCGACAGCACCATCTTCTCGACATCTTTACCCAGGCGCACCATCTCTTCGATGCTGTCACGGTGACTGACGCGCACCACGTCCTGCTCGATGATCGGGCCGGCGTCCAACTCTTCGGTGACATAGTGCGAGGTCGCACCAATCAACTTAACCCCACGCAACGACGCCTGATGATAGGGCTTGGCCCCGACAAACGACGGCAGGAAGCTGTGATGGATATTGATGACCCGCTGCGAGAACTCCGCACAGAGGTTTGCTGGGAGAATTTGCATATAGCGGGCCAGCACAATCACGTCAGCGTCATGGGCTTTTACCAAGCGCTCGACTTCATCAAAGGCGGGTTGTTTATCTTCAGGGTTAACCGGTACGTGGAAGAACGGAATGCCATGCCACTCGACCATGCTGCGTAAGTCATTGTGGTTGGAAATCACACACGGAATGTCGCAATCCAGTTCGTTACTGTGCCAGCGGTGCAACAAATCAGCCAGGCAATGGGATTCACGGCTGGCCATCAACACCACACGTTTCTTCTGCGCCGAATCGGTAACCCGCCACTCCATAGAAAACTCGCGGCCGATCGGCGCAAATGCCTGGCGGAAACCGTCCAGGTCAAACGGCAGTGAGTCGGCACGGATCTCATGGCGCATAAAGAACCAACCGCTCTGGTTATCCGAGTGATGACTCGCTTCGGTAATCCAACCGTTGTAGGTGGCCAAAAAGTTACTGACCTTGGCCACGATTCCAACCCGGTCTGGGCAGGCAATAACCAATCGAAAAGTACGCATCAACGGCTCCAGCACGCAAATAAAGTCGGCCATTCTAGTCACAGCAAGAGAAAACTGCAGTACTCAAACAGCCTTGGCGAGCCGCCATCAGAGCAACGCCGGCGGCCTCTGCAACTCAAGTAGCGCAAAAACGCCAAGAACCACCTGCTGAATATTAACCCGGCAATCAAATACATCAAATCATGCTGCGTAGGCGATACGTGGATGCCGGAAATAAGAACGGACTCTT